>CAXBGT010000105.1:0-19299 GCA_963975265.1 uncultured Saprospirales bacterium | reverse complement strand
TCTGATCCAGATAAGCTTTTGGGAGCATATAATAGCATTGTTCAAGAAAATGAAAACAAGGTTTGCTCATGATCTAGAGACCTACTACTTCCATAATACAATCTACGACTACATATACGAAGATGCACACCGATCAAAACACATAGCGATAGAACGAATTTTACAAAAGAACCCTGACTATAAAGTTTTCATCATTGGAGATGCTTCTATGGCAGCCTATGAGCTCAATAGAACTAGCCGAGAAACTTATAATGCCATGAAGGAGCATTTCAAAAAAATCGTATGGTTAAATCCTGAACCAAAACGATACTGGCATCATACATTCTCTATTCAGGTGATAAAAGAGATGATTGATATGTATGAGCTTACGCCGAGGGGAATTGAGGAGGCTGTGAGGGGGATGAATAAGAAGAAATAAAGATTACATTTTTTTCATAAATGTATTGAGTTTTCTATGGTTTGAAATTGTTTTTAAAACCCAATTTACATTCTTAAACAGTTTCATGAGAAACAACGTCATATTCACATAAATAAATAGTTATCCCTTATTATGGTATAAAAACCTTGTACGTCTTTCCTTTATGTACAAAAAACACTAAACCCTTTTTCTCTGTAACAAGTTGTCCCATATAGTTATAACATAACCCATTTTCAATAGCTTCAGCCAATAAGTATTGACTATTTTGGATATTAATTGCTCTTGTCTCAGAGTAACTTATAGATCCGTCATAATCTATTTGCTTTAATCTATAATATGTGTTACCGTAAGGTACATTTGCATCAATGTAATTATATCTGGTACCGTGATTACTATTATTCCCTTTTTCTAGATCAATATCTTCCCAGCTAAACGCATCTAAACTTCTTTGGATAACAAAACCATAATTATTGATTTCTAATTCTGTTTCCCATTCCAATTCTACCCCTTTCTCTAACTGTTGTAATTTAAAATACCTTATTTCAATAGGAAGCAGAGGATATTCCACACATACATTGCATAAAGAAACTACACCAATTGATCCATCACAAACCCAGATTTTTATAGTATCTGATCCATTAAACTGGAAAACAATGTCATTTTGAGAACCAGAACTCCCTAAATCTATACATGAACTATTAATTTCTGTATATATATTATCGACTTCTTCATTACAGCCATTTCCTTGCCCTATTTTAACACTGACTCCTGTAGCTAGTGACCCAGCAGGTTTACTAAAAATCCATTTAAAACAATTCCCCTCATTGATGTCACTGCAATCCGAACCATTATCAATATCACCTGTACTTTGAATTCCAGCAGACGAACAACTTGGAAGATCCTCTACATTTATAGATACAGTATAATCTACACAAGCACCAGTTGGACAGTTTTGACAAAAGAGGTTGGTTGAGATTAACGAAAGAATAAATATTAATTGCTTCATATTGTACTAATGTTTCTTGGACGCAAACCTACAATTATTATTTCAAAATGGCTTATTATGCCAAATTATATTTCAGAGCAAACTAGGATTCAGGCTAAGTGGATCAGGATTCAACCTCCAATCTCTCCTTTACCAGTCAACTTCTGTACATTCTCAGTAACCCACTCAATATCCTTGTCCCACCATTTCAGATCTAACAATCGCTCTATCTCTTCATTTGAAAATCTCTTCTTTATCTCCTTTGCAGGATTACCTCCAACTATAGTATAAGGAGGAACATCTTTGACAACAGTGGCATTCGTAGCAATGATAGCTCCATCACCTATAGTCACACCTGCCATGATGGTAGCATTATATCCAATCCATACATCGTTACCAATGATTGTATCGCCTTTTGTTGGATAGGTCTTTCCTTCCATTGCATCCTTCCAGTCCGCTCCAAAAATCGCAAATGGGTAAGTAGAGATCGATTCAGTAAGATGATTGGCTCCGTTCATTATGAAAGTGACATTCGAAGCGATCATGCAAAATTTTCCAATAATCAATTTATCTCCCGTGAAATCAAAATGATATTTGACGTTCTTTTCAAAATTTGCTACATCTTCGAAATCATCGTAATATGTATAATCTCCTACAATGATATTGGGATTGGTGATTATATTTTTGAGAAAGCATAATCTGTCGTAATTCGGGAGTGGAAATTTCTGATTCGGATCAGGAGCCGGCATAGTTTGAGAATTTTAACTCAAAGTACGGCAAAATTACATTAGTGAGAAACACTAATGTCACATACTATAAAATCTAAATAAATGATCTTAACCCTGACTTAACCCAAATAGCTCTTTAGAGCATTTCTATTCACGGACCTTCTTAATCTTCTGATTGCACGTTCTCTTATCTGTCTTACACGCTCTCTGGTAAGTCCGAACATGTCACCTATTTCATCAAGTGTATGTGAATTTCTGCCGTTTAGTCCAAAGTAGTAAGAAAGAATCTCCACCTCTCGTGGAGACAATAAACTAAGTCCATGAGAAATTTCATCTGCCAAGGATTGTTCCATTAATTGTAAATCTGGACTATCCTCATCTCCTAATGAATACAAATCAATTCTTGTAGCTGCACCTTCATCACTATTGATTGGAGCATCCATAGACACATGTCGATTTCCCCCTCGTAGCATATTTGCTACTTCTTTAGGCTTCACTTCCAATATTTCAGCTAACTCCTCGTGGCTAGGTTCTCTTTCGAATTTCTGAGTAAATTTGACATATGCCTCATTCACCTTATTGTACGAAGTCACTTTATTAAGAGGCAGTCTGACAAGTCTACTATATTCTACTATCGCCGCTAGAATAGCTTGTCTGATCCACCATACAGCATAAGAAATAAATTTAAACCCCTTAGTATGATCAAATCTCTTAGCCGCTTTCATAAGTCCAACGTTACCCTCATTGATAAGGTCTGGAAGTGACAATCCTTGATTTTGATATTGTTTCGCAACAGAGACTACAAATCTGAGATTTGCTTTGGTCAAATTTTCAAGTGCATCTTTATCTCCATCTTTTATAAGTTTAGCTAATCGGATTTCTTCGTCCGCTGTGATAAGATCAATTTTAGCAATATCTGTTAGGTATTTCTCAAGTGCGACACTCTCTCTGTTAGTGATTTTATTGGTAATCTTTAGTTGTCGCATATCAATTTACATTTTTGGTTTGTGAGATATCTAATCCGATATAAATTATAAATTATTTAAACTACGGGTCTTAAGTATTACTACAAATAATTATATGGAATAGTTTCTATTTTAATGAAAACAGTATGTTAAATTACTTAAAATATAGTAAACCTATCACTGAGAACACTGATAACAAATATTAATAATTTGGTATTTGGTCGATGGATTGTCCTAGATGACAATCTTAAGGTATAACTTATGTTTTAATTCATATAAAATAGATTTTCAAAATTTGACGATTTTCATGAATTGGAAAGACCTTCATATCAGCACTGCCAATCTCCTAGGTTTTACATTAATAGGAGTCTTGGCGTCTACATTCACATCACATTGGTGGACCTGTGCTTCTGGAGCAATGGACGTCATGAGAGCATGGACTTTCGGTTCATTGTTATTTATTGCTGGAGGTTCAATAACTATTATAGCCAGGCAATATGGGTACGGTAAGCAATTGCAATACTATATAGAACTGATATTAAGAATAATGATCGTTTATGCTATTGTCACTACCGCATTACTTAAGGCAGAAGGTCATTTTTATAATTATACCCTTTTTGATGGTGAGACCAAACTAGCAAACCTTGAAGCCAAGACATTCGCCAATGCCTTTTATGGATTTAGTCCCATGTTTCAGTCTTATGTTGGGTATGCTGTTCTCTTGGGGTTGGCTTCGATTTGTTTTAAGCAAACCAAACGAATAGGTCATCTATTGCTAGGTGCCATTCTTATCAATGCTGTCATGCTAAACCTAAGCTTCGAGAGTTGCTTCGTATATAAAAATAGTATTTATCTTGCTGTGGTCTCTTATTTCGTATTTAATGAACTACCAAGTTATTTCAACTTCTTTTCATCACAAAAAGGAAGTATAGGTTCGAGATATCACCCTCTAGATAACAATAAACATCTTCACAATTCTGCATCAATTATGAAAATGATTCTTCTTGTCGGTCTGTTTTTCTATAATCAAGACTACATTAAGGATACCAAGAACTATAGATCGCGAAATGCACAGAGTCCCATTATTGGTGTTTGGGAAATAAAAGATTTCCACTTTTTAAAGAATGATGGACATAAAGAAGATAAGGAAACAATTAAATTGTTTGAATCTATAATACTTGATAAAGGGAGATTTGGAGCAGTCAAGATAGATGACTCACTCTCATTCTTTGAATACTTGATTGTCCCTGAAGATAACCATCTCGAAATATGGAATTTCCAAGACTATTATAATCTTGATATCAAAGGAAGATATACTCAAATCACTGAAGATTCTCTAGTCTATATTGGTAGAAATAATAGGGACTCGTTAATGATAACTCTGAAAAAACAAGGTGATACAAACCACAAGAAGTAAATATAACCTCATACAATGGAAATACTTTCAGTCAATAATTCTATCCATATATGTATATTTCACAATCTTAACTTCTTTCAGTTCCCATCGTAATTTCCTTAGCTCTTTAGGATAGGATTTACCATTCACTTTTCTCATTCCACCGAGAATACTCCAATCTTCCACAAGCACTTCCACATCAAAACAATTATCCACCTCGAAGTGCCTGTTATCGTCAGAAACAATCTTTCTAAAATTAACAACCATAAAAGTGTCGTCTCCTTTTTCTATAAAGGTCTTGAAAAAGTACCTATAATCTTCAGGTTTGCTTTTTTGCAAATAAGAAAAAACGATTTCATCATATGTATCCTTGGAAATGTTCCTTTTGGTTAATTTACCTGAATTATTGCAATCTGGAGGTGCTTGAAATAATTCACAAGATTCCAACATAAACAATAACATGATCGAGGTAAAGATGTATTTCATAATGCTTAAATTTATTGAAGGCCTACGGAATAAACCATAAGCCTTCAATATAATTCTATAGATTTAGTAACATTTTAAAACTAAACTCTGAATTGTTTCATATAAGTAGCATCCCTTTCAACTGCTTGCATAGAGGTCATATCATCATACCTTTCGTGTTCTACGATGTACCGCTTCATCCCATTCTCCTTAGCAACCGCAAGAATCTTATGGAAATCAAGTTGGCCAGTGCCTAATACGCAAGATGCTGAGACTGCAGATTTGTCTTCCACGTTTTCATCTTTCATGATCTGTGCAATCTTAGGCTCTTTATATCTATCTTTTACATGACTCAAAACAAACCTATTTGGATGTTTATTAAGCCACTTGATCGGATCTTCTCCCGCAGCAGCCACCCAATATATATCCATCTCAAATCCAACTGGACCACCTTTTGTTCCATCCATCATTATATCCTGAGGTAGGACCCCATCTATAGGCTGAAAAGAATAGGTATGATTATGATAGCAATATTGGATGCCATTTTTCTCACACAGAATCCCCAACTCATTCATGCCATCAGTTGCATTCTTGAATTCATCTTGAGTTTTCAAAAATGCCATGTATGGATTGACGAGATATTGCATACCTATTTCAGCTGCATCATCTACTAACTTTTTAAATTCATCTCTTTTTTTAGGATCTAGTGCATATTGAGAGTCGCAATGGCTTGAAACAGTCTTTAGATTATTGTCAGACAAATATGTAGCATATTCTTTGGGCTTCATTCCCCAGAATACCCCTCGCTCTCCTTGGAAACTTTCTATCGTATTATATCCATAATCGCCAAGTGCTTTAAGGGTTCCCTTGGCATCTTTCTCCATGAAATCTCTTACAGACCACAATTGGATACCAAATTCATCTAAAGTAAAACCCGATTTCACGGCTTCTTTTACGGTTTCTTTTACATTAACGACAGTCTTGTCAGTACTCGACTTACATCCTATGCCCGCACCAAGTAGTGGCAAAGCTAAAGACAGCGCACCCGCTCTCTTGATAAAATCTCTTCTATTGTCCATTTTTATTCTAGTTAATTAACATCAATTATTTTCGAAACGAAAGATAGGAATTATTAAGGGGAATGTTGAATGTCGAATGTCGAATGTTAGATGTTAAATTTCCAATTAGATGCTTAAGGTATTCTGTGATCCGGCTTCCATGGGTTTTGGTCACTATTTTGCCTTACCATACCTGAAACTTGAAGTGTAAGGATGCAAAGCGTCACATATTCAGTTCCCGAATCACTTAAGATTTTATCCAAATAATCAATTATAGTGACACTTCACTCATCGTAATTTTGATAAATCAAATAATGAAATTACCTTAACACTTTAATTAATGAAAATTACCCAAAGAAACTCCGTTGAATGTTCTTTAGAGACCAAAGGAATTTATTAAGTCCTCTGGTTTGTTTTTTAGTGCCCTTAAATTTTCATTTTTAAGATGCTACTGACAAGCTACAGGTATCCAAGGAGGTGATTTAACTTAAATCGTTGATTTTCAGCGAAAATAAAATTTTAAATATATGAAAATATTGAAATCGAAAATTACTCTATTGCTAGCAATGTCGTTTTTACCATTTATGTCATACGGCCAAGATGTAGGACTTGATGAGAAAATAGATCAAGCATTTAAACCTGTTTCGGACTTCTTTTCTAATGTTATCTTTTTTGAAATATTGCCTAACACACCCTTAGTTATTGTTTTATTAGTATTGATGGCATTATTCTTCACGATCTATTTTGGATTTCCAAATGTCAGATATTTTGGAACTGCAATCAATGTAGTTAGAGGAAAGTATGACGAAATCGAAGGTGGTCACTCTGTAGGAGATCCAGGAGCAGATATAGATGGTGATGGTAATATAAGAGATACTATAAGAGATGAAAGTCAAGAAGGAGAAGTAACACACTTCCAGGCACTAGCTACTGCAGTCTCAGGTACAGTGGGTAATGGTAATATCGCAGGTGTTGCCTTGGCTATAGCACTTGGTGGACCAGGAGCTACTTTCTGGATGATCATATGCGGTTTTTTAGGAATGTCTACTAAGTTCGTAGAATGTACGCTAGGTGTACAATATAGAGATGTAGGACCTGATGGCACTATATACGGGGGACCAATGTACTATCTTAGTAAAGGTTTGAAAGATCGAGGATTCGCTACACTAGGAAAGATTGCCGCTGTTTTCTTTGCAATATTCTGTATTGGAGGATCATTTGGAGGTGGTAATGCTGCCCAATCTAATCAAGCCACAATCGTATTGAAGGATTTGCTTTCCCTAGAGAGTTCAAGTGCCGGTGCGATAATCGGATTAATATTAGCTGTGCTAGTTGGTATTATTATTATCGGAGGAATCAAGAGAATAGCATCAGTAACTGAGAAGGTAGTGCCGTTCATGGCAGTTATGTATTTATTAGCGTGTATTTATATTTTATTGATCAATTTTGGAGAAGTTCCTGCTGCATTCGGCCAGATATTCTCTCAAGCATTTACACCTCAAGCGGGGATAGGTGGATTGATCGGAGTTTTACTGATTGGATTTAAAAGAGCCGCTTTCTCTAACGAGGCTGGAGCTGGTTCTGCATCAATCGCTCACTCTGCAGTAAGAACTAATTACTCAGCTTCAGAAGGACTGGTAGCATTATTAGAGCCATTCATTGACACAGTAGTAATATGTACGATGACCGCACTTGTCATTATCATATTCAACTCAGGAGGAGCTTTCGAATATGGAGGTGAAGGTGGACAAGTAATCATCGACGGCATAGGATATGAGGGAGCAGGTATTACATCCCTTGCATTTGCTGAATTCATACCTTATAGTAATGTCTTTCTTACTATTGCTGTTGTGCTCTTTGCAGTATCTACAATGATATCTTGGTCATATTATGGCTTACAGTCTTGGAAGTACTTATTCGGTAGAGGAAAAGCTGCAGATATCACTTACAAGTTGTTGTTCTGTTTGTTTGTAATCATCGGCGCAGCTGCAAATATGAGCTCGATCTGGGCATTTTCAGATGCTATGATCTTCGCAATGGTATTTCCGAATATGATAGGATTATTCTTCTTGTATCCTGTTGTTAAAAAACAACTAGACAGATACTTAAGTGCCATTAAAAATGCTTAATCAATATTGACGTATATTAAGTCTAAGTTAAAAAAGCCCTTCTTGGTAATCAAGGAGGGCTTTTATTTTTACAATAATAATTAATAACATACCTTTGCCGCCCCAAATAAAAAACCAGGAATTACAAATTACAATTAAAGAAGAGAGATGAGCAACGAGAATAATCCTTGGCATGCAGTAAAAGTAGGTGTAGATTCACCAGAAATAGTGACAGCTATTATAGAAATCCCCAAAGGAAGTAAGACTAAATATGAGCTAGATAAAGAAAGTGGCTATTTGAAATTAGATAGGGTGATGTACTCTTCCGTACATTATCCTTACAACTATGGATTCATTCCTCAGACATATTGCGACGATCATGACCCTTTAGACATTCTTGTGCTTACGCAGGTGAACGTATTGCCAATGTGCCTCATGAGGGCTAAGGTGATTGGTGTAATGCGAATGATAGATGGTGGAGAAGCTGATGATAAAATTATTGCCGTGTCCCCAGATGATATGAGTGTAAGCCACATCGAAGATATTGAAGAGCTACCTGCACATGCATTGCTTGAGTTAAAAGCGTTTTTTGAAGACTACAAGAAACTTGAAAACAAGGAAGTAGAAGTAGAAAAATTCCAAAACAAAGAAAAAGCTTGGGAAATCATCAATAGAAGCATTGTAGATTACAAAGCTTTCATGAAAACTAAAGAAGAAGATTAAACGATTTTTTTTTACAAATTTAGTTTATAATGTAAATAAGGCTTGGTGAAATGTAGCAAGCCTTATTTACATACCTTTGGCTAATTAGTTTAAAATCTACTGAATGATTAACTTCTGAGTGGCTTTTTTACTTCCCATCAATAAGTTGACAAAGTAAATTCCCTCGGGATAATCAGCCTTTTCGATAAAGTAACTGTCCGACGTTATTTTTTCATGGTTTAGTAAGCGACCATCTTGGGAGTAGATGCTTATTGCTACTACTTCCTTCTTTTCATTCTTAAATGCTATTGTTGCACTGCCTGAGGTAGGATTTGGATGTAATGAAATTGATTTTATGGATAGTTGGTTTTCATTAAATACTATTTCTGCGAATGGATCAGACCACCTCACCTCGGTCAGAAATGATTCATCCGTAAACGTTTTCATGAAATCCACCAAAGCTGTCTTTTCTCCTTGAGAAAATTGAAACCCACCAGAAGGAATAAAGAAGCCTGACCATTCATTATCTACAACGTCTTCAGAGTAATGATTGAGCACCTCTTCTAATGTAGTAAACTGTCCATCGTGCATATATGGGCCAGTCAATTCAATATTTCTTAATGTAGGTACCTTAAATAAGTGATCAAAACCAGGCAGCCACTCTCCTGCTCCAATGTCATCAGGTTTCGTCTCCAGTCCGTTGTTAAAAAAGAATGGAAGAATTTCTAAAATGTTTCCTTCAACAAAGATTTCTTCTCCAAAGAAAGAATGAGCTCCTTGACTGTGGCAAGTTGCACAGTTTTGCGAAAAAATCTCCATTCCCAAACTTTCACTCTCCGAAAATCCTGAGAAATCATTTTTTAGCTGATTATCAAATTTAGAATTAAATGTTGTCATCGATGATATGAAATGTACAAGAGTATCAACTATTCTTTCCTCCGAAATGTTACTATCACCAAATGCTCTTGTAAATAAAACTGGATAATATGTGGTATTCTCCAATTTGATTCTGACATCTTCGAGGTTAGCTCCAATTTCGTTTTCATCAGTAAGAGGAAGTAAGATCATACTACTCAACTCATCTTCTTTCATTGCCCAGCTAAATCCATCTGCGTTAGACCAAGCTAAATCATTGAGATGCATAGAATTTCTCTTAGTTGGAGCACTTATCCCTTCACTAAATCTCTTACTTTCAGTAAATGATAATTCTTGAATATGGCAGGTACCACATGATATATCTTCTAGGGCAGACAACTTTTCATCATAAAAAAGAACCCTTCCCAAAGTAGCAATATCATCATCGATAAAATCAAAACCAAGCTATCTAATCTGCCACCTGCCCTATACCCTATGATCGTGTCATTGTCATTAAAAATATGATCAGGGAAGGGTATATCTGAATATGCATATGGTGTAGAAGGGAGATCTGGAGTTTCTGTTACGGTCGTCATGACAAATGTTGAGATCTTCTTAGTATTTGAGGATAGAACAATGAATAAGACGGCAATAACTGAGAATAATGTGAGTGCTTTTTTCATCGCGTGCAAGTTTTAAAGTGTAATAGATTAATTTTCTTGCAATTAGGATACTTAAAGTACTAAAAACGTTGCAATAATTTAGCAAAAGGAGCAAATTTTCATGACACAATCATGACAAATTGGATCCAACATTGGTATCTTATGCTAGTTTGTGTTCTCTATTTTTCATTGATCATCTTAAAATCTTCCCAATCCAACATTTCTATTTTTTTACTTTTTCTATTGACATTTCGGGCAATAGCCGATCCAAGATTTTCAACTTTCACCCCTTTGTATTTCTTCAATCCTCCAAAAAACAACTTATCTAAAACGGGCCATACCGCAAGTGTCAATGCTTGTGAGAATCCATATCGATTAGTAGGTGTGATGATCATAGAAGGCTGAAAAACACTAAGCCTATCGAAGTCTAATGCTTTTAATTCTTCAACCAACTCTCCCTTTATCCTCAGATAAAAAGACCTAGAATTGGCATTTATACCCACAGATGCCAATAATTGAAAATGAGTCACACCTCCCTTTTTACACGCTTTGGCAAAATCAAGGACTGCCGTTTTATCAACTTTCACAAATTGCTCTTTTGATACTTTTGATGGCTCCCCAACACCTAATGTGCAAATAGCTACATCATGACCACTTACCAAATGAGAATAAGAAGATGGATCAAAAATATCCACTTTATGATTTTCAATAGTATCATGATTGACAGCTTCAAATGGTCTACGGCCTAAGATTGTCAACTTACTAAAATCAAGAAAAGTCGCTAGCGTTTTGATAGCTTCAGTTCCGACAGCGCCCGTAGCGCCTAGCATTATTATTGATATTGGGGTATCCATATTTCGTCAATTTAAGAGAAGTAAATCTAACTATATTAATATTAGAAACATACTACTTGAAGTAAGGAACAGCCTCTGCAAGACGATTGTTTCATTCTTTGAATCATAATACCAAAGTCTAGCATAACTAGCGCTCCAAAGATTATTTTTATTTGCTTCTAGAATACTATATTGACCTAAACGATATTTATTAACAACAGTGCTCTCAAGTGTCTTCACAAATATAAAGGACATATTCAGCTTTGGAAAACGACCAACAACATAGAGAGTCCAATTAGAACTCTTGACTATGCCTCGTGTCAAAAAGGGAATTGATTTACTATATGCTTCTACCTTAAACTTTTGTTGTTTGAGGATTAGTATACAGATAGATCTCTCTTGACTAGAAAACCAAAAGTTACTGCCAGCATCATCGAATTTAATTTTTTCCTTCCATTGAAAAAAAATTAAAGTTATATATTAAGTTGTTTATTTCTATTGTTAAAATAAATAATACAAACACACATTACCTCTTGTATCAATAGTTAATATTCCATCTATTGCAGTATCTGTTATTGCTTCTAATTGCATCAAAAGATCTGTATTATCATTCGTCTCCGTTTTCATTCGCTAATGATAATTAATCTAAATCATCTCAATTATTGATCTAGATCATCCATAAAGCTACGCACCAATCTTAGATTTGGTTGAAAATATAAAACTATGAATCTACTAGGCCCTATAAGCGAAATAATGACCAAAGCCCCCTTCACATTAACACCTTCAGCAACTATAGGTGATATAGAAATGTAAGACTTTGAATTCAACAGGAGGATAGTAATAAAAGATTATGAATTCCAATTCTCCTTCCCGCCTTCAGCTAAGTCGAAGAACATAATTTGTGATTACATATAAAATTAAAAAATGGAAGAATACCCAAATATTGGATTAAATATAGGAAACGAATATAAATTTTATTTCCCAAGAGATATAATGTATTGTCGTGCAGAAGGTAATTACTCATACGTTCATTTTGCTAATGGTTTGAATACTACATCCGCAAAGAAGCTTAAAGACCTAGAGGCACTTCTACCCCCCAATATTTTTATAAGGATACATCATTCCTATATTATTAACTTAATGTATGTATCAAAGTTTATAAACGATGAAAGCCATGAGTTGATCATGAAGAATGGGGAAAAAGTAACCGTATCAAGAAGAAAAAAATCTATTTTCTTAAAGAAGTTCATGAAATTGTAAAGCATATTAAAAAAAATCTACCCTACACACTCATGGAATAATTTGAGTTGATTCAAAAAATCATATTGAGACAAAAATTAAAATACAAATTGGTATTGCATGTACAATTCACAACCAATACAAATAAATTTCCAAAATGGAAAAATACCCAAACATAGGTTTGTATATCGGCAATGAGTATAAGTTCTATTATCCAAAAGATATAATGTACTGTCGTGCAGAAGGTAATTCTACTTATGTCCATTTTAAAAATGACTATTCTACTACCTCATCTAAAAAGCTTAAAGATCTAGAATCCATTCTACCTGAATCACTATTTGTTCGTATTCACCATTCATTTATTGTAAACCTAATGTATGTATCTCGATATGTTAATGACGAGAGCAAGGTGCTAATTATGAGTAATGGGGATAAACTAACGGTTTCTAGAAGAAAGCGAAATGACCTCCTATCTCATTTTATTAAGTTATGAACCTCGTAAAAATAATCAATATCCAATCCAGAAATTAAACTATATTCTTAAGCTACATGATACGTCCACAATCATAGTAATATTATTATTTATATTAACTCGCGTCTCCTTCTTTATTCTCAGTAAAGATTTAAACACAACAGTCTATTCTTTTCATTACATCCCATACAATACACTAGAAGGCAATTCATACTCATACAACTACAATTATTTCATTCGAATAATACACAAGCTTGTAATCGTGAAGCGTATCTAATACCAATTACACTTGAATATGCTGCATATTATGTGTGTATTAGTTGATGAGAAAGTATTCAAAATTAGTAGTTAATGAAAGTGCAGAAGAATTGAAAATATTGCTTCGAAAACAGACGAAGTCTAAGAATATTGATCGATTGCGTTCTTTACTTTTCATAAAGCTTAATAAGTTCATAACAAGGCAAGAACTAGCTGATTATTTGGGATACCATATTAGGACAATGGAAAGGTGGCTATCCAAATATGGTGAGGGAGGATTGGATAAAATGTTATTGGCAGAAAGGTTGGAAAGGAAATCTCATTTGGTAGATAGCAAAGTACATGGTGCAATCTCCAAAAGAGTGAATGATCCTCCGACTGGTTTTTCTAGTTATGTGGAGGTTAAGCAATGGTTGTCTACAAATTACGATCTTGAAATAGAATACAATACAATAAGGTCTTATCTAATTCGGAATTTCAAGACAAAAATCAAACAACCAAGAAAATCACACATCAAAAAGGATGATGAGGCTGTTGAAGCCTTTTTTAAAACTACCTAAGTCACTAAACAACATTAGATTTAGTCTAAATAAAAACAATTACAACAGCGTCAATTTATACTTTCAGGATGAGTCAAGATTTGGATTACTAACACATGTTGGATCGAGTATAACTGCAAAAGGAGTTCGACCAATAGTAAAATATCAGCACAGATTTTCAAATACCTACCTATACGGAAGTTACTCACCAATAGACGGAGATTCGTTTGTATATGAAATTAACGGAGTGAGTTGCAGCATATTTGCAGCTTACTTGAATGCATTATCAAAGCACCGTCCAAACGAAGCCAAAATATTAGTCATTGATAATGCAGGCTTTCACTCAACAAAAAACATTAGTATTCCGAATAATATAATACTATTGCGAATACCACCGTATAGCCCTGAACTGAATCCCTGTGAACAAGTGTGGGCATGGATCAATAAAAGGTATAAAAATCACATTTTTGAAGATATGGAAAGCCTAAAAACATGGCTACATCAAATGGTAATAAGTATGTCAAAACAGACGATTAAATCAATCGTAGGAAACCATCATTTCTTAAATGCATTCAATGCGGCGTTCTCAACTTAAATTGGTATAACTACCTAATCATTAATAAAAAAGTCCCTAATCACAATCAAGCGAATAGGGACATAAAATCAGTTATTTTTATAATCTATTATCTTCCGAGGTTTATAATTTTCTTCGATAAAATTGATTCTCCCGATATATCAACAATATTGATGTAGTATACACCTGAAATGTATTCCATCATATCTATTGACATTCGGCTATCAGTAACGTCTGAAAGCTTAAATACAGTTTGATTCAATGAATTAGTAATAGTGATATCTTGTACAGAATTCATATCTCCTACAAAATCAACATTTAATTCAGATACTACTGGATTAGGATAAACACTAGCAGTCGTTCTCGTCAAACAATCAGATTTCAACACTATGATATCCGAGTATTCATATCTTTCATCAAGATCAACTTGCTTTAATCTATAGTAGATCTCAGAATTCCAACTCACATTAGATATATCATCATTAAAAGTGTAGTCTAAAAATTCAGTAGAATTGTTAGCGCCTTCTACAAAACCAACTTTCTCAAAATCTCTGATATGTCCTATACTTCTTTCAATATCAAATCCTGCATTGTTTATTTCAGATGCTGTTTGCCATGATATTATTGATTTTTCACAATCATTACTATAAATTGAAAAACTAGTTAATACAACAGGCAAATTTTCAGTGATTGTTTTTGTAAGATATGCAGCATCATTAGGTTCAGTATTCCCAACAAAATCACCTGGTACTTGAAGATTAACAGATATCCCTGTCAGTGAACCAAAGGCCCCTGTAACAAATATAGGTACGGTTATTAATCCACCCTCTCCATCTGTAATCAGATCTACTTGGACTCCAGTATAAATAGCGCCGAAGGTATTATCATATGTCCAAGCGAACTTATCAGCTATTGTTCCTGACGGAGGTCCTGTTGGCTCTTGATTAATGAAAGTAATCGTCATCGTCAAACCTGAATTTGCAGGTATATCAATACCAGAATTGAAAAATATAACTGAAGATGTTCCAGATGCTGATTCCACCGGCGGATCTGGGAAAAGAGTCACTGCTCCTAACGACGGATCCTGGCCAAATGAAAACAATGGTATTAGTATAAATATAAAAATTAAAATATTTTTCATAGTTCTATATATTATGGTAGAATTCTAAATTCTAACTTTTTAATTTTAATTAATTTCCAAAGAATATTATCTGTTCAGAATCACTGTTATTACCTGGAGAATCATCCCCTCCTGATCCACTCTGTATTGACAAGGTTACCGGCACATTACCAGTTCCTCCTTGAGAATCAAACACTCCAATTATTCCAAATGTCATTGAGCTATTCGCTAAAATCACATCAGTAGTTGTAAATATGTGGAATATGAAATTACTTGAATCATACGTCCAAGGTGTATTATCCACCGGATTAGGTCCCACTGAAGTTAAAGTTGGATTCCATGTAAATGTAATTTTTGGATCTTTTGGTATTCTTACGGTAATAAGACTTCCATCTGTATCCACATTTCCAAATTCTTCAATTTTAGCAATGATACCAAGCGCACTCGTACCTGTAACTGCTCCTGGTAGTACTGTTAATAATGGAGCTAGATCTGTATTTTCATTACAATCTCCATTCACCGTCACAGTGATACTATCCTGTTTTGTGTTACCTGATATATCCACCGCTGTATACACCACTGTAGTCTCTCCTATAGGGAAGAAAACAGATGTATTTGTGATGGTGTCATTATCTATAGTAATCACTAAAAAGGCTCCTGGACAAATATCATCTACCGTTACATTTGGCAAATTAATAATTGCACCACAACCCTCTGTTGTTTGAGTAGCCGTTGCTACAATATCATCTGGGAAAGTTCCAGTGAAAAACGGATCGTCCATGTCCACTATCGTTCTTGTAAACTCACAAGTTGAAACATTGCCATAGTCATCCGTTGCTGTGAATGTAACCACATTTTCTCCTACTTGATAATTTGCTTCAAACATACCTGCCATTTGAGTAACCGGTATATTATTTCCAGATTGAACATTAATTGCAGTAATAACTAAATCTACATCCACATCACAATTATCTGTAATCGTTGGTAAATTATCCATCAATGTCATACTACACTCTAATGGGACTGTTACTAGTGTATCATTCACTAAACAAACTATAATTGGCGCTAATGTATCTAGTATAGTCACGTTTGCTATACATGTACTTGTGTTATTGTTAATATCAGTAACCGTGAGTATTACTTCTATTGAAGGATCAATATCCGTACCAATATCACTGCAGCCAAATATTGTCTTACTAGCAGAATATGATAATATACCACATGCATCAGATGATGAACCATTTAACTCAAAATCTACTACACTTACACTTTCATTTTCATCTAAATAAAGTGTAGTGTCTTTGCAACTAGCTATTGGAGATATGGTATCGATAACAGTGATGTTACTCATACACATACTTACATTTCCATGAATATCTGTGTATATAACATCTATTGTTACACCAGTTGCAACATTGTCACACTCAAATTCATTTTCACTAAATTGTACTAAAGCTATTCCACAATTATCAACAGCTCCTATTGTTACTGCTAGCGAATCAGAATCTGTAAATGTGTAAAAACCATTAGCATCCAAGTAAACATCAATATCTGTGCATGCTAGAGTAGTAGCAAATGTATCTAGTACTGTCACCTCGAAAATACATGAAGATACATTGTTACTTGGATCAGTATAAGTTGCTGTCACTTGAAAATCTCCGCCCAATACATCTCCACAACTGAATGTAGATTGAGAGAATGATATATCATAATTACAGTTATCATTAGTACTGCCAATTATAGCCAATGTGTCAGCTATAGTGAATGTATATGTTCCACTGTTAGCAGTATTATCCAAATACACTATAATATCATTACAATCAGCCACTGGTGCAGTGTTGTCTTGAACTGTTATCATAGTATTACATGAACTTTGATTACCCGCTAGATCTGTGTACGTAACAGAAACTGTCACTGGACTAGCCAATACATCAGCACAATCAAATTCCGTTTGACCAAAGACTGCTGTCCATTCACAATTATCCGTTGTCCCAGAAACTATGTCAGTAGAGTCTTGTGCTGTCAATAAGTACAATCCTGTTATAGGATCTACTACTACCGTTATATTATTACACATTGGACTCGGTGCATCTACATCATTCACTGTCACATTAAATGTACAAGAAGAAGTATTATTGCTAGAGTCTTTATATGTAGCTGTAACTTGAACTACACCTGTATTACTACAATCAAAAGAACTTTGACTAAATGTTACATCAAAATCACAATTATCTGAAGTCGCACCTATTATTGCTACGGTATCCGCCATTGTGAAAGTATATGCTCCACCATTTGCAGTATTATCTAATGATACTGTAATATCATTACAATTTGCCATTGGTAATTCATCATCAATAATTGTTACGGTTGCTGTACATGTCGATACATTATTATTTTCATCTGTAACTGTAAGTGTAACAGTATTGTCTCCTTTTGATGTACAATCAAAATTCGTTTCATCAATAACGCTAGATGCAATTCCACATGCATCTGTTTCACTCATTGTAACATCTGATGCGGTTATCGATATATTACCAGTACCATCTAATGAGACAGTAATGTCTTTACATTCAATCACTGGTGCAATCGTATCAACTACTGTTACTGTCGATGAACAAGTGCTCATATTTCCATTCACATCAAGTACTGTCATCATCACAGTATTCGCTCCTACATTACTACATCCGAAATCCGAAACATCCAAAGTAATCGCGTTGATTCCACAATTATCTGTGCTTTCATTATTTACAAATGTTGTATCTATAGAGAACATTCCATTTGCATTTAAGTAGATGGTAGTGTCTTTACATATTGCTGTTGGCAATACATTATCCTCTACTGTAACTATTGCTTCACACGTACTCGTGTTGTCACTCTGATCTGTAACAGTAAGCGTTACTGTATTTGGTCCTACATCATTACAATCGAAAGTAGTAATATCAAGGCTTCTTAATACTATAGCACAATTATCATTACTTCCATTATCAATATCAAGTGTATCTATAGTGGCCATTCCATTTGCATCCAACTGAATTGTAATACTTTGACATATTGCAGTTGGGCTTATGGTATCCAAAATTGTTACTGTTGATATACACGTTCCTTCATTTCCTATAACATCTGTTCCTGTCAATGTTACCGTATTGGCACCTAGATCAGCACAAGAGAATGAACTCTTATCAATTGCTAAATCAATATCCGCTATTGGCGCACAATTATCTGTAGTTCCATTGTCAATTTCTTGAGCTGTTACAAAAGCCATTCCATTGCCATCAAGATATAAGATAGTGTCCATACAATTTGCTATTGGAGAGGTCGTATCCTGAACCATAATTATTTGGTCCATTGAATCTGCATTTCCGCAAGTATCTTCCGCTTTCCATGTTCTGATAATCGTATATTCATAATACCCGTCATCTGAAGTATCATTTACTTGTTGATTATCATCACTATACGTTATTGTTACTCCACCAATACAATTATCAACTGCAGTCGCTTCACCAAGTGTTGTTGTAGACATATCAGAATCGCAATCTACCGTAGCATTAGCTGGTAATGTCAATGTAGGAGCTATATCATCATAGATTATAAGTATCTGTGTACACATACCTTCGTTTCCATTGATATCTGTTACAGTGTATACTCTTTCAAACGTATCTTGATTTGTACAACTAGGACTACTTAGACCAGTTGTCGAAACATGTGCAAAAGTTGATAAACTAACCGCACAATTATCATCCAATACTCCTCCATCTGCAATAAAGCCTGTAAATGTTGGATAAGGATCTGGGAAATTCTCAATACAAGAAACAGTTATGGTCTGTGGACAAAGAATAGTTGGAGGTATTGTATCCAATACCGTAACTGTAAATGTACAAGCTATAGCATCCGGATTCGCCAATGTATCTGTATATACAATATT
>CAXBGT010000104.1:0-19373 GCA_963975265.1 uncultured Saprospirales bacterium | reverse complement strand
CGTTTCATTTCTACCAACTCTCCGTCTAAAGCCGCAATAAGCTCTCTTGGTGCTTCATACACACCATTCACACGTCCCATATAGCAGGAGTCATGATAGGTGATCTTCTTCCCCTTGAATTCTCCACCTTCGATTGTCAGTCGACCAGCCTTAAGAAGGTCATTCATATATTGCGTATGGTGCGTCACATTATAGTTACCACCCAATGCAGGATATTCGTTTTTCAATGTATTGAAGCAGTGTGGACATGCCGTGACGATATCTTTCACTTTATACATATTTAGCATTTCGATGTTTTGCAAAGCTGTCATCTGAAACACAAATTCGTTCCCAGCTCTTCTTGCTGGATCACCTGTACAACTTTCCTCATTTCCAAGGATAGCAAAGTCAACTCCTGCTGCATTCAAGATTTTCACAAACGCCTTCGTTACTTTCTGAGCCCGCGCATCAAAACTCCCTGCACAGCCTACCCAAAAAAGTACTTCTGGAGTTTTTCCTTCTGCCGAATAATCGGCCATTGTATTTATTTTGATCATTTCATTCTAGATTTCGAGCGATAGAGATGTCGAGACTTTCGACCATATTTTATTTTGTTCTCTTCACTTTCATTTAATTAGATGTACGATTTTCTTACAAGAATTAGTGTCAAAATCTAAGCTCTCAAAGTCTCGATATCTAATTTTAATTTTTCACTTTTCAAATTCTTTCGTCCAACTATCTCTGTCTTCAGGGACTTGCCAAACGGCACCTCCGTTTTCTATGCTGGTAAACATCGGTAGCCAATCACTTGGACCTGCAGATTCTGTAAGCACTTCATATCTTCTCATTTTTAAGATCGGTTCTAGTGGATTGATTGTCACTGGACAGGCTTCTACACAGGCATTACATGTGGTGCAGGCGTGTATTTCTTCTCTTGTGATGTAATCAAATAATGATTTCCCATCGTCATAATTCTCTGCGGACAGAGGTTGATTTGCAGCTCTACCCTCTTCTGATATATATTTTACCGCTCCTGAGTCCAAGTTGTTTCCGATTTCAGTGGCCCTATCTCTTATATCCATAAGGATCTTTCTTGGCGAAAGTTTCTTACCTGTGATATTAGCTGGACAGACAGATGTACATCTACCACACTCTGTACATGCATAAGAATCCATTATGTTCTTCCACGAAAGATCAAAGATGTCCTTTGCTCCGAATTCTGGAAAGTCTGCATTTGGATCCATTTCTTGTTCAGGAATTAAACCCATCATGCTTTTCACTTCATTCATAATATCAGGCATGTTTTCCATTTCTCCTCTTGAAGTCAGTTTTGAGTACCATACATTCGGGAAGGCTAGGAAAATGTGTAAATGCTTAGAAATCGGTAGATAATTGATAAATATTAAAACTGTAATTAGGTGCAACCACCATCCCGTCCGTTCAATTAATTGCAGCATATTCAGTCCCAAGTCACCAAATAATAAAGGACCAGTAATACTACTTATTGGTAAAAACCCTGTTGAAGGATAGTGCGCTGGATCTAAACTCTGAAGCACAGCGTCCGCTCCATTCATCATGAATATCCCAGTAACCAAAGCTAACTCACCGAATAAGATTAAGTTAGCATCTATTTTTGGCCACCCGCCCATCTCCGGCATCACCAATCTAGGTACTTTGAGTAAATTTCTTCTTGCTAAAAAGATCACCGTGGCAATCAGTGCAAGGAAAGAGAGCACTTCTATAGATCCAATAATCAATGTATATAGCCCTCCTAAGAAAGGAGCAAAAAATCTATGCACCCCAAAGAACCCATCGATAAATATCTCGATCAACTCTATTTGAGTAAATAAAAATGCAACATAAATAGCCAAGTGCAGCACAGCAGGAATCCATCGTTTAAACATCTTCTTTTGCCCAAAAGCAATGAGTAAAACATTCTTCCAACGCTTACCTTCATCGCCTGAGATATCTTCGTCTTTTCCAAGTCGTATGTTCCTGTATACTTTCTTGTAGTTCTTTGCAGCTATCGAAAATGCTACAACGACTACAAGCGTAAATATTATTTGTCCTATGCTCATTTGTCTGATTAATGATCTGTCGTAAAAGTAGGATTTATTTTGAACATCTTAAGCCGATATCTCAATAATGAATAATGCAACAAAACACTTATATAAATTGGGTCACAAACTTTGAGCATCAAGAAGAAAAGCACTTATTCTATTTCTTATAAGATATTGAATTGCATGTAACAACCAGCAAAAACAATTTATAGTCTCTAGTCAGCTGTAGGTTTTGTTTTTATAAATTTCTTTACTAAAAAATAAATCAGAAAAAGCCAAGGCGTTCCATGCATCAACAAATCTCCATAATCTGCCAGTTGCATACCATTTCCACCACCCATAACCCACTTGATTTTACCTACAATATGTGGCTCTGGTCGAAAAGGTGCTAAACCTAGCGTTAGTGATGCTATCAGTGCTATCAGTATATTTTTGTCTTTCATTTCAGTCTAATTTTAAGTTTGCAATTTAACACAATAGGTGAACATCGACAATACTGATTTATTAAGAATAGCGATTCTAAACTTGGGAAAGCTTAATCTGTTTCTAAATATTCCAATATATCACCTGGTTGACAATCAAGCACTTCACATATGGCTTCTAAAGTGGAAAACCTTATCGCTTTAGCCTTTCCTGTCTTAAGTATGGAAAGGTTTGCGGTTGTTATGCCTATCTGTTGAGCCAACTCATTGCTCTTCATTCCTCTTTTGGCGAGCACGACATCTAAGTTGATTATTATACTCATATGGTTAAGTCGTTTTCTTGTTTTAAAGCATTTGCATTTTGAAATACTTTATCCATAAAAATGAATAGAAGACCAAGAGTAAATTGAAACCAAGCAGAATTGAATCCCATGAAATTACCAGACATGATAGTATCTCCTGTGCTATTCACAATAGAATTCAAGTACTCGCCTATCGATTCTACAACTGAATACAAGATAAATCCATAGCCTATCATCTTTAAATGTCTAGATGTACGGTCGGTAAATATTTCACCTTTAATAAATCGACCAGCCAATTGTTTGATATGATAAATCGCCAAAAAGAATATTACTGGTCTCATGATAGTAAAGATCATATATACAATTATGGTTGGATTTAAATCATCAAATGTCTGTCCACCAATATTAATTGAATCAAAACTCATTGCAAATCCAATACCTATCAAAAAAAACAATATCATACCATAGAAAAAAAGATCAATCATTAATTTAAGTAGCATTAAACTTCTCATAGCCTGTGTTTTTGGTATGTTTATATTGTAAGATCATTTTCACTTTTCATAGAAATGCCGTTCTTGATGACTTTACTAAGTAGAATAAAAAACAGCCCTAAAATCAGAATAAAAATGAAAGATTCAAAGCCATTGAAATCTAAGCCAACAGTAAATGTACCATCATATATAGATTCACTATACAGATCTTTTATAATACTAACCACCTTATATCCGATCATAGAGAGACCGGTTAACTTAAGGCTTTTGGCTACTACATGATTAAACATTTCTCCGTGAATCATCTTAAGAGTGGCTGTTCTTAAGTGATATATTGTTTTTATAAATAAGAACATCCCTAATATTGAGATCATCAATCCAACATAGTCTTTAATTGATAATGAATCTGCGTATTCTTTATCCATAATTGAAACCATTGAACTATCAATGGCAAATCCTAGACTATTATCAAATAGACCTATATAAATCAATAATCCAATAACCAATACCCCCGTAATAAGAATGATATAATAGAAAACATTAATTAAGACATTGAGCAATTGAGTTGATTCCATTTTAATACAGTTTAGGTAAATAATTATCGTTTATCAATAACAAACCTACACTAAATTATCGTAAAACAATGATTTTACTAGAAATAATTATCGTTTATCAATAATTATAAAAATCCCACCTAGTCCTTGATTTGTCTTTGAATTGGCTTTCTATCTCAGCAGTAATTAAATTTATCGCTTTGTTCCTGTTACAACTTTATACAACAAAAAAATCCATACTCAATTACATGAAGATGGATTTTTGTATTATTTATCCAAAGAATTACGGCCGAGTCTCTTTTTGTACCTCTTTTTCTAATTCTTTCACAGCCGCTTCCAACTGCTGATCTTGTCCCTTGCTAACCGCTGCAGGATCATTTGCCACTTTGATGTCTGGTTCTAGTTGTTGGTTTTCAAGATACTTTCCATCATTGCCTACCATTCCAACTTGAGGAATTCCGAAGACCATTCCATTTTGCATTCGCTCCCACCATACTGCAGTACCTGTTCCTGGTACAGGCATTCCAACTAATTTACCAATTCCCAAGGCTCTATATGTATAAGGAAACATATGAGCATCAGAGTAATTGCTTTCACTCATTACCACTATTGAAGGTTTAGTCCATTTGAACTGAGGTTCCGTTCCCAATTCTTGCCCACGTGGGACAAAACTCATGTATTTTTTCCCATCTAAAAAAGTCGCTAAATCATCATGTAACCAACCTCCACCATTGAATCTCGTATCGACCACAAGTGCTTTTTTACTTCCGTTTTTACCAAGCGTTTCTTCATAAACTGTCCGATAACTTTCATCATTCATTCCTCTTACGTGTACATAACCTATTTCTCCATTAGAAAGACTGTCCACCAATTTTCGAGAATTATCTACCCATCTACGATAGCGCAGTTGGTTTTCTGCTCCCAGCGAAATGGGTTTCGTCGTCTCTTCCCAGCGTTTGCCAGTTTTGGGATTAAAAAGAGAAAGCAATGTGTTTTTGTCCTTCTTTCGATTGAGCAGTTTATATACATTATTTGAAGGTGTGATAACTACACCATCAATTTTCTCTAAAATAACTCCAGGACTAATTTTCGAGTCACTATTGTCCAAAGGACCTCGATCGATAACTTCCACAACTCTCAGTCCTTTTCCAGAATAATTTTGATCATAAAATAAACCAATGGAAGCTGTCTCATCTCCATTCTCAGTCTCAGGTCGGAAACGAGCACCTGTATGCGAAGCATTTAGCTCTCCCAACATTTCGGAAAGCATCTCCGCGAAGTCATAGTTGTTATTGATATGCGGTAAAAATTTGGCATATTCCTTTTTGTAAAAGTCCCAAGCAACTTCATGCAAGTCTACTTTATAAAATTTCTTTTCAACCTGTCTCCATGCATGATCAAATAGATATTCTCGTTCTATGGTTTCATTCAAAACCATTTCACCGCTGACACCGATGCCCTTTTTCTTTCCGCTCTCAATATCAACTTTTGAAATAGTGCCATCAGCAAGAATAAAGAGGTTTTTACCTTTTTTATCCATGATTACATCTCCAACACTTCTTGCTCCCATTTTCAAAAGCATCTTGGTTTCTTTGGTTCTAAGATCCGTTTGCCACAAATCCGACCCTTTTTCATATCGAGACATATAAAACAATTTGCTGCCATCATCAGCCAAAACCATATCAGACAAATGCGTAGAATTTACAGTCAATCTTACTTTTCTTTCTTCGAGATCTTCTAAATCTATTTTAATTGGATCAACAGGTTTTTCCTTATCCTTATCTTTTTTCTCTTTCTTATCTTTCTTTTTATCCTTATCCTCCTCGTCATCTTCACCCTCTTCTTCATCGTTTTCTTTTTTCAATTCGTATTCCTCTTCGTCTAATTTGTATTGGTCAAATGCTTCTTTGGTTAAAAACATAGCATACACATCCATTTCTCCGCCCCAACTACCATGATTTTTCATTCCATCTCGATCACTTCCATAATACATCATTTTGCCATCCATTGCCCACTCTGGAGTAAAATTCCCATATCCACTTTGCGTTAAATTGACTACTTCTTTACCTCCAGTTACATCCACCAATCCACACTGGGTAATCCACTGTCGATCTTGTAAAAACTCAACCAATAACCACTTGCTATCAGGAGACCATGAAAAATATTGATCGCCATCTGAGTAGGAGTAATTTTTATCCGCAGTCATCACAGTACGTGTCTTTTTGCTGGCAAGATTTAATACTTTTATTGCTGTTCGTTCTTCGAGGTAGGCAATTTCTTTCCCATCGGGAGAATAGGCTGGTTCAAATTCTTCTGCAGGATTATCCAATAAGACCTCTTCTTTGATGATGGTAGAATTGAAAAAATACTTTTCACCTTCTCGAGAAATTGAACTTTGATAGATATTCCAACTTCCATTTCTTTCCCCAGCATACAAAATAGATTTACCATCAGGACTAAAACTAATGTTACGCTCTTGCTCAGGAGTATTGGTAATTCGTTTGGTGGTTCCTTCTTTTATGGAAGCAACAAAAACTTCACCTCGATGCAAAAAAGCAATTTCTTTCTCATTTGGAGAAACTGCCATCTCAGTAATATCTTTATTTACCGAAACAATTTTTTCTGGATTAAATCGGCTATCAGAGTTGACTTGAACAGTTACTTTTTGGGCATCATTTCCTTCTGTCATCGTATAGATTTCACCATCATAACTAAAACACAATACCCCATCATCACTCATACTCAGATTCCGAACTGGATGACTTTCGAATGAAGTAATTTGAGTAGAAACGCCAGGAGAACTAATTTTCATTTTAAAAACATTAAAACTTCCCCCCTCTTCGCTCAAGTAATAAATACTTTGTTGATCCTGTGCAAAAACAGGATTTCGATCTTCCCCATTAAAGGTGGTGAGTTTAGTATATTTACCAGTTTTGGTTTCATACATCCAAATATCTCTTGTTACTGAAGAAGTGTGATGTTTTCTAAATTCATCTTCATATCCTTTCCGATCATGAAAGACCATTACTGAACCATCTTTGCTATATACTGCATTTTGAGCCGGAGTGGTAATGACCTGTTGGGGCATACCACCAGTGGTTGATATTTGATATAATTCCGGCAATACTCCGGATGGGAATTGCTGATTGGCCGCTGCATCTAATCTACTTGAAGTAAAAAAGTACAGACTTATTATCAGGCGCAAAACTACTTGGGTAGTCACCTGAAGAATGGTAAGTCAATCGATCCGCTTTCCCTCCAGAACTTGGCATAATATAAACATCAAAATTACCATATCGTTGAGAAGCAAATGCAATCTGCTTTCCGTCATTTGACCAAACAGGTTGAAAATCATGCCCCTCGTGTAAAGTCATTGGTGTTGCTAAACCACCCTCAGTAGGTATTTTCCATAAGTCACCTTTATAACTAAACACAATAGAGTTCCCGTCTGGGGAAATCGCAGGATAACGCATCCATATAGCTTCTGATTGCCCATAGGAAAAATCAAGAAAGGATAAGAACACAATAAATACTAGAAAGATTTTTTTCACGAGAAAGTTTTTTTAGTTAAAAAAGGAGTGTTATTAGAAATCAACGAAGTGATTTAGCCCGAATATACAATATTATTTATTGACCAAAAACATTTTGAAACCCATAATATTTCCTGCAAGATTTACTCCCTAGCCTCCACAGCATCAGAATACCTATAAATACCGTACCCCTTTAGAATCAGAAAGTTTTTGTAGTCAATATCCTCTGCTTCAAGGAAATCTTTATAGAACGATTCATAGGCTTGTTTGAAATATTGATCTTCATCCTCCTCAGCGAAAAAGTCCCATATTTGTGGTGCAGGAGAGTCCTGTCTTACATTGAATAAAATGACAATATTGACTTTTTTACTCAGGTTATAGCCCGCCTCTCCAAGCAATGACAGCTTATTCCTAATAGAGTTTTCACTGGTAGAAGTAGATAGGTTATAGCCATTAGAATGATAATTTGTTAGGAATATTTCATCATGATTAATTACTAAGTTTTCTGCAATTTCAAGGCTTGGCGATTCTCCTCCATCTTTAACTTTACCTATATAGAATCGCCTATACAAATTGGGGTTTCTGATTATAGAATCCACGGTTACCGTATCAAATTTGAGACTATTCATTTTAACTATCCAGGGTGCAAAATCGTCAGCATACGTCTTAGTGCCATTCCAAAATTCTATTTCACTTACAATTCCATCAGGAATATTATCATAATCATCATGGAAGTTTTCAATATTGGTGAATGATGTGCCAAACCCAGCAGATACGAACGTAACCTCAATCGGAATTTCCCAATTATGCGCCTTATAAACAAAGGAATCAAGCTCTTCTTGCAATCCCATACTCATCGCACTTCCAATATTGTACAAATAGACGTTGTTAAAACCATGTCGAACCGCCCAGTCTAGAATCGAATCCTCTTTAAGAGTATTCCCGAGATAACCATCAGAGACAAAATTATTGATGTAAACACCTCGATGCTCAAAATGAGTTTTATAAAATATCTGATTTTGATTGCAACCACTATTTGAGAAGATATTAAGGTTGCTCAAAGCAGATATATATCCAGTATCTAAAGTCGTATTGGGAGCAATTATATTTAATTCGAACGTGCTGTCTATTTGTAAACTATCAATGATCACAGAAGATTTAGCATATAAGAAGGAGTCTTGCTCGAGATCTAAAGAGGGGATATTAATAGAGTCCGGGCACCCCATATTGTATAATGATTCTATTTCTGCGATTGTCAATAGCTTACTGTAAATGCTTACATCATCTATTCCTCCATAAAAACCATTTGTATCAGAAAAATTGGCCGCTCCAACGATTAAACTACTGACTGGATCAAAGAAACTCCCAATTGCAAATTCGTCCGTATTTACTAAGCTGCCATTCACATATGTCAATGATGTTTCTTCTATCAAATCTATTCCTTGCACTATATGGTACCAATTGTCTTTAGGCAAATAAGAATGATATGTACTAGAAACTGTCCTATCTGTTGTCGTAAACCCAGTATATAAGGCTCCTTCATTCCAAACACCATATATGCCTGCTGAGACACCTGGTTCGCCAGAAGAAATAAAATACTGATCTGTCCCTATACTATCTTCCGTACTTTTACTTTTTGGGAATAACCACAAACTAATCGAAATGGAATCATAAGATAAAAAATCAAGCCCTAAATTTACACTATCGTTTTTACCATCAAAGTGTAGCGCAGACTCTAACTGTCCGAATCTATTGAAAGAACCGCTTGCACCGTACACATTTCCAGAATGTTCACCTAAACTATCAACTGCGTTTCCATCAAAATCGTATTTTGAAATGAGTCCATCTTCATCGATCAACAGGCTGATATCTAACAATAAACCAGTATCATAGCATAAATATAAGCTCAGGCCTATTCCCACTAATAGAGTCAGAATTTTCATCAAGTCGCTTTTGTCATTGCAGGGTTATTTTAAGTAATTATCAAATATACGGCTACATTTTCTAGTATGCATCCACAATCTATTGATATGTGTAAGTGCATATTGCACTTTCAGCATTGTCATTATGCTTTACTTTTGTGTCAATCCATTTTCATTCCTTAATGTAATAAAACGTCTCATCACTATTTAATATTAGAATTGCAGATCGTGCCGCTATACCCTTTCTCCTGTCTTTCCCTTTCAGGGCAAGATGTTACTATGCTGTTTCCTGATTTAATGCTGGTCCTGAAAATAGCAATGCGCGAGCCACCCGCACTCAGTGCGTAAATCATATTATACTTTTAGCATTGTTATTCCGAGCGTAGTCGAGGAATTCACAAAAGCCAACATTGCAGCTTCAATAATTCCTATATAAATGAAGCAATAGATGTCTTTTTGCCCAAATTACTTATTCAACCATCCATAAAAAACCTTTCCTACTCATCCCTCCACCATTCACAAAAATTAACCTATTTTTGCGCCCTAATAATTTAAGCAAGAACAGATGGATTACAATACGGCAGATATAGAATCAAGGTGGAAAAAATATTGGGAAGAGAATGGTACATACAGAGTATCCGATGATCGCTCAAAACCTAAGTATTATGTATTAGATATGTTTCCTTATCCTTCAGGAGCGGGGTTACATGTTGGTCACCCTTTAGGATATATTGCGACAGACATCTTCTCTAGATACAAAAGGCAATCAGGTTTTAACGTTCTTCACCCGATGGGGTTTGATGCTTTTGGACTACCTGCAGAGACATATGCTATCCAAACAGGCGTACATCCAGCAAAGTCTACCAATGACAATATCGAAAAATACATCCAACAATTATCAAATATTGGTTTTAACTACGACTGGTCAAGATCTGTAAAAACCTGTAAACCTGAATATTACAAATGGACACAGTGGATTTTTACTCAATTATTTGCTCATTATTACAACAATGACGCTGAAAAAGCTCAATCAATAGATAGTCTTGTTGCAAAGTTTGAAGAAGGTGGATCAACTGCTGTTAACGCCGCTACTAGTTTAGAAGAAGACTTTACTGCGAATCAATGGAAAGCATACAGTGCTATAGAAAAGGCTGAAGCGTTAATGAACTATCGCCTTGCTTATCAGAAAATCGGCTATGTAAACTGGTGTGAAGCACTTGGAACCGTCCTTGCCAATGATCAGATAAAAGATGGTCTCTCTGATAGAGGTGGTCACCCTGTAGAAAAACGTGCCATGAAACAGTGGGCGCTCAGAATAACGGCTTATGCTGGCAGGTTACTTTCAGATCTTGATTCTGTGGACTGGTCGGATTCTCTGAAAGCGATGCAACGGAACTGGATAGGAAGATCAGAAGGTGCACAAGTTTTTTTTGACATTGAGAATAATGATAAGAAGATCGAAGTATTTACTACTCGTCCTGATACAATATTCGGTGCTACATATATGGTATTGGCACCAGAGCACGACTGGGTCGAAGAATTGACAACTGATGCCCAAAAAGATAAAATTAGGGATTATATCTCTTATGTAAATAGTCGATCAGAGATAGAAAGAATGTCTGAGGTCAAAGAGGTGACAGGAGAATTCACAGGGTCTTATGCTATCAATCCATTCACAAATGAGCGAGTTCCAATCTGGATCGGAGAATATGTACTCAAAGATTATGGAACCGGAGCGATCATGGCTGTACCGAGTGATGATGAGCGAGATAAAGCTTTCGCTACAAAATTTGGTCTTCAGATTATAGATGTCGTAGATAAATCTGATTATCCTGGTTCATCCCTAAAGGACAAAACTGGCAAGATGATCAATTCAGGCTTCCTAAATGGTATTGAGGTAGTTGCGGCAATAACTGCAGCGATCAAAGCTATAGAAGCAAAAGGCATCGGTTCTGGAAAAATAAATTACAGGATGAGAGACACCAACTTCTCTCGTCAAAGGTATTGGGGAGAGCCGTTCCCTATCAGATATAATTCAGAGGGCATAGCAGAAGCACTACCTTTAGAGCGTCTACCATTGACACTTCCTGACACAGATGATTTCCAGCCCGCAGTAGGTGGAAAATCTCCTCTTGCTAGAAATGAAGCGTGGGTGAATGAAGAAGTAGGTTACACTAGAGAAACAGATACTATGCCTGCAGTGGCAGGTTCGAGCTGGTATTTCCTAAGATATATGGATGCTGGTAATCCAGAAGAAATAGCAAGCAAAGAGAACCTAAAATATTGGGACAGTGTAGATTTATATGTCGGTGGAACGGAGCATGCTGTTAGTCACCTACTCTACGCTCGACTGTGGCACAAATTCTTATATGATTTAGAAATCGTGCCTTCGAATGAGCCTTTCAAAAAGCTGATCAATCAAGGAATGATTCAAGGTGTTATTGAGTTCGTTTATCTACAAAAAGAGAAAGGGGAAGGAGGTCAAAATATCTTTGTAAGCCAAGAAATTGCAGAAAGCAATCCTGAGACGGAATATGCAATGATTCCTATACACATAGATTTTGTTTCTTCGTATGGATCACCTGATAGTTACTTAGATCTTGAAGGTCTTAAAAAATTCACAGAATGGTGGCCTTCATATAAAGGTGCAAAATTCATTAGTGCTGATGCTGAATATATAGATGGAGGGCAGGATGTCGAAATCAACCTAGTTACTAAATCTGAAGTAGGAAAAATGAGTAAGCGATACTACAATGTTGTCAATCCAGATGATATGGTAGAGAAATATGGTGCGGATTGCTTCCGAATGTATGAGATGTTCCTAGGACCAATAGAACAGTCAAAGCCGTGGGATACCAATGGAATAGATGGTGTTTCAAAGTTTCTAAGAAAGTTCTGGGCATTGTTTTATACCGATGAAAAATTAATTGTAAATGATGATGCTCCAAAACCCGAAGCGCTTAAGATTCTACACCAAACAATCAAAAAAGTAAGTGACGATATTGAGAAGTTCTCATTTAACACTTCAGTAAGTGCTTTTATGGTTTGTGTGAATGAATTGAGAAGTCAGAAATGTCATTCTAGATCTATTTTGACGCCATTGGTTCAGACATTAGCTCCATTTGCACCGTTTATAAGTGAAGAACTTTGGAGCAAACTAGGAAATGAAGGATCAGTACATCATTCAGCATACCCTAAGTTTGAAGAGCAATTTATCAAGGAAGATAGTATTGAATATCCTATTTCTGTGAATGGTAAAAAACGAGACGCAATTCAGATTCCATCTGATGCCACTAAGGATGAAATCGAGAAGATTGCCTTGGCTTCTGAGGTGATACAAAAATGGATTGAAGGTAAGGATGTGAGAAAAGTGATTGTTGTGCCTGGGAGAATGGTGAATATTGTGGTGTAGCGCTGTATGCTAGATTTCGAAAAGGTGAGAGATTGAGAGTGTGAGAGATTGAGAGGTTTAAAAATGAGATTAGAGTTTAGCAAAATGCAAGCAGCGTTCAATGGCAGTTAGAATCCGATGGTTCACGAAAACAAAGCGAACAATAGAAGGATTAAGATCATTGTAGGGTGAACCGATTTTAGTTCATTTTCTTGACCGAAAGGATTGCATCCTAAATAATGTAAATTGATTATTGTAATAGATCACCAATCTCAATACCCCAAACCAATGGCATCAAGAAATAAACCGCCAATACAACAGCTACTATAGATATTAAATTCATCCATATGCCCGCTCGAACCATATCTGAAATCTTGAGATAACCAGAACCAAAGACTACAGCGTTAGGAGGAGTGGCCACCGGAAGCATAAAAGCACACGAAGCAGCCAATGCTGCTCCTACCATCAGTACATAAGGGTGCACACCAATAACTACGGCTAACGGTGCTAATATTGGTAATATCATAGCTGTAGTTGCAATATTAGAAGTTATCTCAGTTAAGAAATTGACAGAGAATACAATTACTATTAATATCAATATGATAGACGCTCCCTGCATTAGAGACAATTGAGATCCAATAAATTCTGCCAAGCCACTATCTTGAAATCCTGTTGCTAGTGCTAAGCCACCACCAAACAAAAGAAGGATTCCCCATGGTAATTTTACCGCTTCTTCCCAAGTAAGAATTGATCTCTTTCTATCATTGGTAGGAATAATAAAAAGTAAAACAGCTGATATTATCGCTATAATCGTATCGTCCAATGCAGGAATCCATTGATTTAACAACGACCTCGTCATCCATAATACAGCGGTAAGTGTAAAAATAGCCAACACTACCCTTTCTTCATATGAAATCTTACCTAGACTATTCAGTTGCTTTTTTATCTCAGCCCTACCGTCTTCAAACATATCTTGCCCCAAATCAAAAGCAAACGAAGTCAGGTATTTCCAACAAATTGCTAGAAGAATTAATGACAATGGGAGACCTAGTAAAATCCATTGACTAAAAGTAATCTCAATACCGTATTGTTCTTTGACAATCCCTGCAAGAATAAGATTTGGTGGAGTTCCTATCAATGTAGACAGTCCACCAATCGATGCACTATATGCAATGGCAAGCATCAAGGCTTTTCCAAATACTTGAACTTCATTTTGTCTTGTAGATGGATCATCTTTCATCAATGCTACGATAGCCATCCCGATAGGAAGCATCATGACAGAAGTTGCCGTATTTGATATCCACATGGACATGAAAGCAGTTGCCATCATAAAACCAAGAACTATCTTCTTAAGGTCTGTTCCGATCAGATTAATTATAAGTAGGGAGATTCTTTTATGCAGATTCCATCGTTCGATTGCAATGGCAATGATAAATCCTCCTATATAAAGAAAGACATACTTATGCCCATAAGAAGCGGTAGTTTCCTTTATATCTAATCCTCCAGAAAGCGGAAATAATATTATCGGCAACAACGAAGTAACGGCCAATGGTATGCAATCCGTAATCCACCAAATGCCCACCCATAATGTACAAGCCAGCACAGCATTCGCTTGATCTGACAATCCTTCTGGATGAAAAAACAAAAGCGTCAATAGAAATACAACTGGTCCTAAAGTAAGTGGCAGGATTCGTTTTCTATTTAGCGTTTGATTCATATAAGCAATAATTTATGGTCGATCAAAAGTTAGTCGCTGACCAAATCCTTGTTTGATTTCATTTACTTTATGCATGTCGTAGACTTCTTCTCCATTCACAAAAGTGTTAGATACTATCCCAGTGAATTCTTCACCTTCTAGCGGACTCCAACCACATTTGTACAGTACATTTTCAGGAGAAACAGTCCATTTATAGTTTGGATCAATAATCGCAAGATCTGCAAATTGTCCTTCTTCGATATAGCCTCTGTGTTTGATCTGGAAACATTCCGCGGGTGCATGAGACATTTTTTCTACTACTTTCTCCATAGAGATCTTCCCTTGTTGCACCATACGCATCATGATATTAATAGCATGTTGAACCAATGGTAGACCGGATGGAGCTTGCGTGTATGGTTGAGACTTTTCTTCCACGGTATGAGGAGCATGGTCTGTAGCAATTATATCCAATCTATCGTCTAATAACGCGGGGAGTAAAGCATCTCGATTTTCAGATGCTTTGATCGCTGGATTACACTTAATTTTATTACCAAGCCGAGGATAGTCATCCGCCGAGAAGTACATATGATGCACGCACACCTCGGATGTAATCCTCTTATTTCTTAGTGGCATTATATTTTCGAATAGATCCAATTCTTTAGCTGTAGATATATGAAGTATGTGGAGTCGAGTATTGTATTTTTTAGCCAAATCCACTGCCATTGAAGAAGAAAGGTAACACCCTTCTACATTCCTTATTAATGGGTGATAAGTAGCATCGAGTTTATCACCATACTCCTCTTCATACTTCTTCATATTTGCTCGCACGGTAGCTTCGTCTTCACAGTGAGTAGCGATTAGCATGTCCACATTGCTAAACAACTTATCTAGCGTCTCTCTATTGTCTACTAGCATATTACCAGTAGAAGAGCCCATAAATATTTTCAATCCACAGACTTGAGTCTTATCTGTCTTTAAGACCTCCTCAAGATTATCATTGCTCGCTCCCATGAAAAATGAGTAGTTGCAGTATGCACTCTTTTCTGCTATATTGTACTTATCTTGAAGGATGGTTTGCGTCAGAGCATTGGGTTTAGTATTCGGCATCTCCATAAATGTTGTAACGCCTCCTGCAACTGCAGCTCTCGACTCGGAAGCAATATCCGCTTTATAAGTCATGCCCGGCTCCCTGAAGTGTACCTGATCATCAATAATGCCTGGAATGATCCATTTACCATCCATGTTTATCTCCTCCGCGTTGGCTCTGGTAATATGTGGTGCAACTAACTTGATTCTTTGATCTTGTATAAGGACATCTGCATAAAAAGACTTTCCTCTGTTAAATATCTTTCCTCCTTTAAGTATTTTCATATTCTAATCTTCTTATCGTTTTACTATTTATAAACAACTGCATTGCCATTATTGCTAGCTATTATATAATATTTCTCTCCATTTGCCATAATTGACTTTACGGCTCTGGCATCACCTTTTATGTTTACTCCTGATTTACCGATGCTAGTGATTGCTTCGAAATTCATTTTACCATCGCCAAGTAAAATTAAGCCTCGGCCTGCATCATAACTTGGTGTTTCTGGTTCTGCATTTTGTTTATTCCCTACCAAGAATAGATCTAAGTGTCCATCCTTATTTAGATCAGCTACTTCCATATCCATTATCGGAAACCATTGAGCAGCATCGGGCAGTTTTTTTATTTCAAATCCTCTGTCGCCATTATTGATGACTGCATAAGAAGAGAAGTCAGTAACTGATTTGGAGTATGAAGATTTTACTTTTTCTGCTCCTAGTATCTCTTCAATAGAGGAAGTGGCAAAACCTTCATAAGTAGGAAACTTCTCGTTTAATAGTGGCATTTGCTGCGAAGAACACTCTTTTCCACGTACTGGCACCGTTTCATCTTTGTACTTCTTTGTTAAGACAATATCAAGGCTTCCACTGTCATCAAAATCTAAAGCCAAAATACCGAGTGGCTTCTCTGTACTCGGGTGAAACTTAGAATTTTCCCCCATGTTGCCAAGAATAAAATCTATATCGCCATCGTTGTCAAAATCACTTGCAGCGACACTTTGCCACCATCCAGAAAGTCCTTGTAACGCAGGTACTTCTAATTCTTCGAACTTACCATCCTTGTTTAGCAATATCATGGGATTGTCCCATTCTGATGCGATTATCAAGTCTACCCATCCATCACCATTGATATCTACCGCTTCTATATCGGTAATCATTCCTGGCATATCAGGTAAAACCTTACTTGTCTTTCTTCTAAAATACGTTCCATCACCCTCAAAGTAATATGATGATGAAGACAATGGGTATTTTCCTGGTTCATTTCTTCCACCTACGACCAAATCCAGATCACCATCCTTATCAACATCAATTGCTACAACTGCTTTTGTACTGGACGATACAGGCGGTATTACATCTGTTTTTGATGTAAAATTACCTTTGCCATCATTCTGGTATAACCTATCTTGCATCAATTCTGGGTGTCCTTCTATTTCACCGCCGCCGCCAGATGCTACATATAAATCTTGATCTCCATCATTATCGTAGTCAAAGAAAATCGCTCCTAGGTCTTCAAATTTCCTGTCATTGAGAATCTCAGAAGTAGCATCTCTAATAAGCTTCCCATCTTGACTTACGAACAATTGAGGTTCGCTCGTATTAGAACCTCCTAAGAATACATCATCCATACCGTCGCCATTAACATCAGCTATCGCAAGCGCTGGTCCTAGATCAGAATATTTATGAGGTAATAAAATTTCTTTCTTGAAATCATCAAATTTCATTTCTTCATGACTTACCTTTTCGATAAATAATTCATTTGCTATTTGAAATAATGGTTGAATAGGAGCTTCTTCACCTGGATCAGAACCTTTGCCTTTTTCCAATGTAATAGATTTATTTACACCTTCAATGTTGTAGATTTCTCTGGTGCCATCTATCCATTTAACCAAAACACCACTCACACTAACTGCCTTCCCCAATCCAAAATGAGCAACTGGCTCAACACTCGACTGGAACCCACGTGAAAATGCATAAGTTACTGATTGTAAACCCGCTTGAGTCAAAATTGAAACTACAGCATTATCTACAGGTTGATTATCAGCCTTTAATTTTACTTTCAAATAATTATTTCCTGTAGATTTATTTTCTAGCAAAGTGGCTGGTTGAGACAAATTGTTTATTACAATATCAAGATCACCATCATTGTCAAAATCCGCATATGCAGCTCCATTTGAGAAAGTAGGAGGTAGATCCGACCATTCAGATGTAATATCGTGAAAGCGACCGTTTTGATTCTTAAAAATTCTGTTCTCTACAGGAGATGATTTCAATATTTCCATAAAATAGCTAAATACCTTATCAGACCAAACATCCCCATTCTGCTTCTTAAATTCAGCTACTTCCCTTTTAAAGTCATTGTCCTTCGTATCACGTAAGTATCCATTAGTGATGTATAAATCTTTGAATCCATCATTATCAAAATCGGCTAATAATGGCGCCCAACTCCATTCTGTCTGGCCTGTTCCCATAAAATTACTAATTTCACTAAACTCGCCATCCCCTCTTCCCATTTGCACGGAATTGAACATAAATGCTTTGGTCAATCCTTGTTGATCATATAAATAGTTAAACTTCTTGCTATCCATAGATGCCATCAGAGTCTTATTCCTAATATGATCTTGAGGGGTCATATCTACAGCTACCATATCCATCAGCCCATCGTTATTGATATCCGCTGCATCGATTCCCATAGAATAGAACGAAGTATGTCCCAGCTTATCTTTAGACATCTCCGAAAATGTACCATCCCCATTATTTATGAAGTAATAATCTGGCACTTCATAATCATTAGAAACATAGATATCAACATATCCATCGTTATTGAAGTCAACCGTAGCTACCCCAAGAGATACTGACTCCCTTGAGACTCCTGCCTTTTCAGTTACGTCAACAAATGTATCTCCCTGATTTTCGTATAGTGTGCTTCTGTACTTTGATCTTTCAGAATGCCTTCGTTTCGCATTCTCAAAAAATAAATTAATATTTCCATCGAAATCCATATGATTATTCAGCCATAAATCTAGGTCTCCATCATTGTCATAATCGAAAAAAGAGGAATGCACACTTTTACTATTGCCAGCTATGCCATACTCTTGTGCTTTGTCTGTAAAAGTAAGGTCCCCATTATTTATTAGAAGTTGATTACTTAGTCTATTATCAGACTCCTCAATTCCAGAGTTACAGATATAAATATCAAGAAATCCATCATTATTAATATCCACCATATTAGCACCTGTGGACCATTTAGCAACAGTAGGTAACGCCGTTTGTGAGATGTCTTTGAATTTTAGATCTCCTTCATTGATAAATAGTTTATTGGGCACATCATTACCTGTGAAGAATATATCAGCTAGGCCATCATTATTGATATCTCCAACAGCTACTCCACCGCCATTTAGAAAATAATCAAAAAACATTGAGTTTCGATTGGTAGACTCTTTTACCTCATTTGTGAAATAGAGTTTCGAACTTTCGACATCAACAGCTCTAAATATCTGGTCCGATCTATTTGAAGAGGTCGATTGGGAGTTTTGGCTCTCCTCGATTGAACAAGAAGAACAAAATAATATCAATGCTACAAAATATACAAAGGCTTTTCTATCTCTCACTGCGGCTTGTTTATTAATCACCCTACAAAGTTAAATTGTTATATGAGTAAGTGAAATTTATGATTCATTATTTGAACTTGAAACTGTATAAAGAATAGTCGCGATAGATGAAGCGATTATTGAGATCTTCGAAGGAATGTATTATCAATGTTATTCGTAGACTAGCTACTTCGGGATATTCGCAAATAGCGAAAACCCTTATAGATTAATAGTTCCCATCACTTTACTTCTGAATTATTACTCGTTTTTTGAATATTTCCTCGTAAAAACAGTGCATTGAGATTTGAACTTTCTTTGCCGCTCGCCGCTGCCGGCGTTCATTTCTTTCTTGA
>CAXBGT010000103.1:0-19447 GCA_963975265.1 uncultured Saprospirales bacterium | reverse complement strand
TTTGTGATAAGGCGTTTTTATGCAAAAACATCTTCTTTATGACCCCGACGCAAGCGTCGGAGAATTTAAGTATTAAATTAAAAACAGAGGGTAAATATCCTCTGTTTTTTTTGTATCCACTATTATATATTACTAGAAATATGATGCCCATATTGACTCAAATAACATCAAAGAGGAAATATAAAATCTTATCAGTCAATCAGGAAAAGATATTTGGTTTGTGGAGGTGCGAACCTCATGTCAACATTTATTAATCTAGACTTGATAGATGAGTTGAAGATCGCAGTTCGTCCTTTAGTATTATGTGGTTACAGATCTTAATTTACCAAAATTGATCAAAGAAAAAAATTAAAGTTGATCGATTCCAAAACGTATTCAACAGGACTAGTACAAATACATTATAAGATTGAATAAAACAAATTATAGAAATCTAATCAATTAAAGCTACGATCTCTTCAAGGTAATGCTGATCTATTTCATCAAATGTGGACAACTCTGCACTATCCGCATCAAATACACCAATAACTTCATTTCCTTTTATTATTGGAATCACTATTTCTGACTTACTTCTGCTATTGCAGCTTATATGACCTGGAAATAAATCTACATCTGGAACAATGATCGTCCTCCGCTCAGCCCATGCGGTACCGCACACTCCCCTTCCCTTCTTTATCCTAGTACAAGCAACTGGCCCTTGGAATGGTCCTAATACTAACTCACCTTCTTTCACGATAAAAAAACCTATCCATAACCAATCAAACTGTTCTTTGAGCGCAGCGCTGATGTTTGCAAGATTGGCAATTAGATCTGGCTCTCCGGATATTAATGCTTTGATTTGTGGCATAAGCTGTTGGTATTGCTCTTTTTTGGTCCCAGTAATTATAGTAAGATCTTCAGCCATTTTTATTTAAGTAATTGAATAGGAATACTAGTAACTAAAAGGATATCAAATTGGTTTCGATAGGGCATCTATTTTAATAATTATTCGAGACTCTCCTACTTTACTAAAAAGTAACTAACACTAGCAACTCAGCGATTAGTAAGAAATCAAATGCCATGCTCCGACAGATTTTGCCAGGTTTCACTAAAAAATCTCCTTTCCTGATCTCAATTTCTTAAGCTAATACAATAGAGTCCAAAGATTCTTTGTCAATATTGATTTGGGTTGGTATACAGTGCCTTGAGTGTTCCACTATTTATTAGTTACCGCCAATGTTCTAAAAACGAGCCCATTTTTTATAAAATTTCCCAAAACTTTTTTTCAAATAAGAAACAAATCTGATATACGACACTCCTTACTCAATAAGGGTGTAGTTGCCTTATTCACTAGAAAAGCTTCGATAAAAAATTACATATTGTAAAAACCAAAACTTCCTACACTACGGCAGTAGATAAAGTATAATCCTCTATTAATACTAGAAATATCAACTTCTCTATTAGAATGATCAATCTCAGCTTTCTTGTGTATTCTCCCAAAAACATCCAATATGTATATCTTTTGAGGAGAAGGAGCCTCTACCTTCCACATTAGTCGTTGATTGTCCACGGTAAAAATATCTTTGGATTGTAGCTGTTTTTCATCGACAGTAGTAGGCAAAAATATTTGACATCCTATATCATCTGGAGATAACTCTACAGGCTCTCCAGGCATAAGGTTCCTATTTTGAAATCCTGTATAATCGTCTCTGTACCTTACAGACTTAAACAATGAATTGAACTGGGGTGTACCACTTTGTATTCCTGGCCCACCATTTCTATTTACTGGATTGATATACTTCCAAACCTTTTCTTTGCTTGGTGTAATTTCGGATATCTCACCACTGGTTCCTTCTGTAGTAAGAATATTTCCATTCGACATCATTTGGGCACTTGACATTCGAGAAGAGTAAAATCCCACATCATCATATGTCCAAAGAATTTCTTCTTCTCCAAATAACAATTCTTCTGTAAATTGATATTCTCCATCATCTGAAGGGTTGTTCCAGATTTGGATTTGTGATCTTGTATTATCTATGTATTTGTTATTAAAAATGAGAAAATGCCCTTGATAGTCACCCGTATTAATCCAACTTACATCATGACCTTGATGTAAGGTTCTATCCACTTGTGACCCATGATCATACGATTCTGGATTTCCATATCTATACAGAATGTCACCTCCCTTCCCATATATTCCACCTGAGCTACTTCGAGCTTCAAGTATCGAAGTGGAGTGATCTATAATGTATATTTCACTGTTATTCCTAGAGCAAACTGCGATTTGATCCAGTTCTTGATTATAGTCAATAGAGTTGATATGTAACCAGTCATGATTAGGCTCTAATTCCTCAGTGATATAATTTAGATTTATGAGTTCTGGATGAGCCCCAATATTTCCAAAATTGGATTTAGCCGCATCAACATCTTGAATCACATGATCAAGCGCAGACCATCTCCATACGATGTTGGCCTGATTATTAGGTAATGGTTGCAACTCCCAAATTTGCTCATTATAGAAACCACCCTCGTAGGTCCTACCATTCTGTAAGGCCTCCTGAGAAGATATCTTTTGCCACACAGTGACTAGCATGTTTCCATTTGACATCATTAGCATATCGTGATGCACTACAAATTCATCATCCGCGATTCTATACGACCACTCTAACGCTCCATCCCAAGAGTACTTTTCGATAATCCCACCTTCTCCACCAATCATGGCAGAGCCAGGAACCTGCCCCATCCTTAATAGATCACCTTCTTCGGTTATGAATAATCCGTTGCTAGATTTATATTCACTTTCCCAGGTATTGATTTTAAATCCACAATTATCGATCAAATAAGACGTCCCATTATTGCTGAATAGTGTATATCCGTTTTCCGCTTTTTCATCATTAAAAAAAAGACCCATCGTCTGTTGCCCAATCACAGAACAAGATGATAGAAAAACTATAAGAAACGAAAAAATATGCTTCATGGTTACAAAGTACACAATCAATGTGAAATAACCAGTTCACTGTGCCGCATAAGTAAAAAAGATCCTAAATTTTGACTACCCCATCGCAAGCGGATGGAGCATTAGCCAAAATTTTTCCAACCTCAAGGTCGGAAATTGGATCTTTTTTGTGATTAGGCGTTTTTATGCAAAAACATCTTTTTTATGACCCCGGCACTAGCATCAATGAATTCACAGATTAAATTACTCTTCCACTTTATACCCTTTCTTTTTAGCTTGTTTTCTGACAGTTTTGATAATCGAGGTGCCCAGATTATCTTTTTGATCAGACTTGATTTTGTCTTTTTTGTAATCGACTCTCTTTCTATCCAATTCGTTAATCTTAAGTTTCACTTCTTCTCGTTTTTGAGCCATCCTTTCTATTTCAGCTTCTAATTCAACTTTTGACAATTTGCTTAACCGTTCATTTTTGATTACTGCCTTATCTAATATAGTTTTGTCATTTTTATAGTTCTCAACTAAGTCCCAATCCTCAGTTTTGTATTGCTTGCTCGCTTTGAATTTAGTTCTTTTGGCAGAATTTTCTTTGCTGTACGAGCTGGCATTACTGTCTTGTAGAAGCAGATTCTGCACCTTACTTTCCCCATAACTATTGAATGAGTGATAAGTTTTATTCAACTCTCCGTTCAATTGATTGATCACATCATCATACGGTGTCTCTACGAATACGGTAGCTTCATTATGATTGATTGTGAAATACTCCCCTCCCCCGGCTGTTGCTCCTAATCTCCAGTCTCTTGCTTCATATTTAGCGCCATCACTACAGTATATTGTATTGACAATAATATTTCTATCCTGAGCTACTTCGCATACTTTTCTATATCCAATTGGGCCTTGGGTAAACGGTTCATTTCCTGCGATATAGATCATCTTTAGACCATCTTTATTTGTCCAATCTAGATTATCCAGTGATTCTTTGATGACGGCTCCACAGTACTCTTCTCCCCCATTAGTTCTTAACGAGAATAGTTGTTCGGAGATGAGATCCATATCCGTTGTAAAAGGACTTAGCTGATGGATCTCGTATTTATTACTTGATTTACTTGGGTTTCCATATTCGTATAGGGCTATTTCTAGTGTTGGTGTATCTTCTCCTTTTATGGTTTTGGTCAGTTCATTGAGTATATTCCAAAGTTGAGATTTTGCTTGCTCAATAAGGCCAGACATTGATCCACTAGTATCGAGAAGTAAAGCGATTTGTATGGCATTATTTTTTCTTTCTTTTTCAGTAAGTATTGCTGAGATTGGTGTTGATATAGACCCATCAGCTGGCAAGGGTACATGCAATAATGAATTAGCCGGAGTTTTAGTAAGCTGGATAGCCGCATAACTAAATGATAAACAAATGCCTAGTGTGACAAATGCTAATAAAATGTTTCTGTAGATCATAGATAATTAGATTTTAGATTTGAAAATGGTTGATTATCGCTTCAAATTTGAGATAAAAAAAGCAATGAAAATAGTAAGAATACGGGAGCGAGGCGTTTCACTTGGTGAATGGGCAATATGACTTTAGAAATTGGTGTTTCTATGTCATTCCGCAGGTAATCATTAAGAAAATAAATCCTAACTTTATGTTCAGATGAAAAAAGCACAATATATATTGGTGGTAGTTGGAGTCTTGATTTCAACCAGTTTGATGGGTCAGAAAAAGTCTAAAGAATATTTTGAATCCAAGAGGCAATCACCTTTTGAAATGTTGGCGATGGCACAACAACTTAAGGAAAACTCTCCTACACAATCTATAAAGATTATCGAGCAATTGGTTGCTAATAAAAAGGATAAAGCAACTTATGGACTATTGGATGAAGCGTATTTTTTACTTGGAGAAATTTATGAAGATATCGATCAAGATGAACTTGCAAAACAAAGATATGATCTAGCATTATCCTATACTTCTAAATCCGACGAAGACCAAAAAGCAATTATAAACTATAGGTTAGGGTTAATAGCACTTAAAGAAAATATCAGTAAAGTGGCAGATAATCACTTTAATAAATGCATTAGTTATTCTACTGATGCTCAGCAAATATATCGATGTGAAACAGGAAAAATAGATGTCCTCATTTTAGAAAATAAAAATGAAACTGCGCTTAATGAATTAACTCGACTTCAAAGACTAAAAGTGAACGATAGTATGGCGTTAGTGCAAATAGAAACCAGACGATCACAAGTCTACACTCAACTGAATGACTTCAAAAATGCGGCACTTTCTATCCAAGACATATACAATACCATTCCTAAAGAAGCGGTCCTTGCCGATTACGACATGGAGCAAGTCACCAAAACGCAAGACAAGCTTTACCAAAACATAAACTTAACCAACAGTAAAAAAATAGAAATCCAAAATAGTATAGAATATAAAGACAAGAACTTCAACGGTAATATTGCAAAGGAAAACTTCAGACTTTCAAAAGTATATGAAGAGGAGAATGATATTGCAGGCGTAATAAAATCTTTAGGTGAATCAAAAAAGTATATTGATGAATTTGCTGAATCCAACTTAGTAGCTGATGTCTATAAAAAATCTTATGAATACAATCTCAAAATTGGAAATGCAGATGATGCATTTGACGATTTAGATAAGTATGTAAAAGCCAAGGAGAGGTCAATTACAGAACTTGAAAATAGTTTAAAACAGGAAGTAGAGATTGTCAAAGGTCAAAAGTCAATTGATCTATCTCAAAGTGACCTAAGGCTGCAAGAAAAGGAAACTGATTTAATGAAAAGTCAACTTACAACACAGAAGATTGTGATCGCTCTATTGTCGCTTCTTATTCTGGCTTCACTTATATTCTTCTACTTTTTGAATCGCAGCATAAAAGAAAAGAAAAGAGCAAATCAACTCCTGGAACTAAAGTCTCTTCGGACTCAAATGAACCCGCATTTTATATTTAATGCGCTCAATTCTGTCAATAACTTTATTGCCAAAAACGATGAAAAGTCTGCCAATAAATATCTCTCTGAATTCTCACATCTGATGAGGATGGTGCTCGATTATTCAAAACAAGATTTTATTACACTCAGAGAAGAGATAGAACTGAACGAACTTTATTTGAAGCTAGAACATTTCCGTTTCAGAGACAAATTTGACTATACTTTTGATACTCATATTGATGGGCATGAATTAGATATTGAGGTGCCTCCCATGCTGATCCAACCCTTCATAGAAAATGCTGTGTGGCATGGCCTTCGATATAGAGAAGATATGGGTAATCTCACCGTTTCCTTTTCAAAAGAACATAATAACATAGTTGTAATCATCACCGACAATGGCATAGGGAGAGAAAAGTCAAAATCTCTCAAAACTGAGAATCAAAAAAAGCATAAAAGTACAGGCCTCAACAATGTCACCAATAGACTTGCTGTGCTTAATAGTACATACAATAAAAACTTCAGCGTTGAAATTTCTGATAGCAATCAATCTGAAGAATACGTAGGTACTGTAGCAAGAATCATAATACCTATCACTTCAATAAACCAATAATTATGAATAAGCTCACCGCTATCATAGTCGATGACGAACAAGACAGTCGTGAAATACTGAGAAATTACTTAACTAAGTATTGTCCTAATATTACCCTTCTTGCTGAAAGTGAAGATATCATTGAAGCAAGGGCTTCTATCCTCAAACATTCACCACAGGTGGTTTTTCTAGATATAGAGATGCCACGTGGCAATGCATTTGATTTACTAGAACAATGGGGTGAGATCAATTTCGAAGTTATTTTCATCACTGCATATAGCCAATATGCTGTCAAAGCATTTTCTCTAAGTGCCGCTCATTATCTTCTCAAACCCATCAATATCGAAGAATTAGAAAAAGCGGTTAAAAACGTAACTGAACTCTACACTCAAAAAGATAAAATCAACAGAGCCGAAATCTTACTTGCCAACTTCACAAACGATAAATCACAAGATCAGAAACTTGTTCTCCCTCTTATGGAAGGCATGCAAATCATCAAGATGAGTACTATCCTATATTGTGAGGCGGCTGATAATTTCACAATATTTCATCTCATAAGTGGAAAAAAAATGATGATTTGCCGTAATCTTAAGTTCTATGAGAATGCTCTTTCCGATTATGGTTTTGTGAGAATTCATAGATCTACTGTGATCAATCTTGAATATATCCAGAAGTATATCAAAGGTAAGGGGGGATCAGTGATCATGGAAGGTGGAAAGGAGTTGATCGTATCGGCTGGATGTAAAAGTGGATTGATGGATAGATTGAAGGGATGATAAGCAAAAGCCCTATTCTTAGCTTAATTCATAATACATGGTAAAATAAATCTACCTATTTGCATAGATACCGGGTTCAATATTGGGTCTTGTCAAAAAAAATGTGCGAAATTTACACTGTTTATCAACGAGTTACAAATACAGGGTATAAAAATAACTCTCAAAAAGGTTGCAGAACAATTATTAATAATCTACATTTGCACCCGCTTAGAGCGCTAAGCACAATATTTGAAGAAATTTATTAATAATTATAATACCTAATAAAGTGGATACACTCAGTTATAAAACGGTATCAGCCAACAAAGCTACTGCAGATCAGAAGTGGGTTGTGGTAGATGCTGAAGGACAGACAGTAGGTAGACTTGCGTCTAAAATCGCTACTGTACTAAGAGGTAAGCATAAGCCAAACTTTACACCACACTGTGATACAGGTGACCATGTAATCGTTTTGAATGCTACTAAAATAAGATTTACAGGTACTAAACTTGAGAACAAGACTTACCTAACTTATAGTGGTTACCCAGGTGGACAGAAATCAGCTACTGCAGCGGATATCATGGCCAAGAAGCCTCTAAGAATCATGGAAATGGCGATAAGAGGAATGCTTCCTAAAACTAAGTTAGGAAGAGCTATGATCAAAAAACTATTCTTGTATGAAGGTGCTGAGCATCCTCACCAAGCTCAACAACCAACTGAACTAAAATTCTAAGCATATGGAAATGATAAATAGCATAGGACGTAGGAAAGCATCTGTAGCCAGAGTATATCTTACTAGCGGCTCAGGAAATATTACCATCAATGGTAAAGATCTTAAGGATTATTTCCCAATGCCAGATATTCAATTAAAAGTAACTGATCCATTAACTACTATAGAAGTAGCTGACCAATACGATGTAAAAGTAAATGTCAAAGGTGGAGGGTTCAAAGGTCAAGCAGAAGCAATTAGACTTGGTATCTCAAGATCATTAGTAAAAATAAATGAAGATTTCAAATCTCCACTGAAAGCGAAGAAATTCCTTACAAGAGATGCGAGAGTCGTAGAGCGTAAGAAATTCGGTAAGCCAAAGGCGAGAAAGAGTTTCCAATTCTCAAAACGTTAATCTTTATTTTATCCGTTGGTGGGGTGATCCCCATGAACATTTTTTACAAACTATCAATTTATATAAAAATGAGTACGTTACCTACATATAAAGAATTATTAGACGCAGGTGTACACTACGGACACATGAAGAGAAAGTGGAATCCAAAGATGCTTCCAAATATTTTCATGGAAAAGAAAGGTATCCACATCATCGATCTAAACAAGACGACTGAACGTCTAATAGAGACTGGTAAGGCTATGAAATCAATGGCTAAAGCTGGTAAAAAGATACTTTTTGTTGCTACTAAGAAGCAAGCAAAAGATATCGTGGCAACAGCTGCAGAATCTGTAAACATGCCTCACGTAACCGACAGATGGTTAGGAGGAATGATGACTAACTTCTCAACGATCAGAAAATCTGTTAAAAAGATGAACTCTATCGATAAGATGTTAGGCGACAGTAGCCTATCTAGTATCACCAAGAAAGAAAGACTTACTCTTACTAGAGAGAGAAATAAGTTAGAAAAAGTATTAGGTGGTATTGCTAATATCAACAGATTGCCACAAGCAATTTTTGTTGTAGATATCAGTCACGAACATATCGCTATCAAAGAATCGAAGAAGTTAGGTCTTCAGACATTTGCAATGGTGGATACAAACTCTGATCCAAATCAAGTCGATTTCGCTATTCCTTCAAATGATGATGCTTCTAAATCAGTAAAAATAATTACTGAATATCTAGTGTCTCAGATCAAAGAAGGATTAGAGGAGAGAAAAAATGCTAAAGCAGAACCAGCTCCTAAAAAAGCTGACGCTTAAGATTTTTTCAAAGATTATTATTTATAATACTAAAATAGATCATCAATTATGAGTGATGTTAAAATTTCAGCTTCTGAAGTAAAGAAGCTTAGAGATATGACAGGAGCAGGTATGATGGATTGTAAGAAAGCTCTCAAGGAAACGAGTGGAGATTTCGACGGTGCTATCGAGTTCCTAAGAAAAAAAGGTCAAAAATTATCTGCGAAAAGAGCAGACAGAGATGCTAAAGAAGGTTGTGTACTAGCAATAGTATCTAATGATAATAGTAAAGGTGTAGTAGTAAGACTTAGTTGCGAGACTGATTTCGTTTCTAAGAATGAGGACTTCGTTGCTATGACTCAAAAGATTGCAGACCTTGCATTGAGCAAATTCCCTGCAACTAAAGAAGAGTTACTTGCTGAAGATTTCGGTGGTCTACCTTTAGGTGAAAAAATCATAGAGCAGACTGGTGTAATCGGTGAGAAAGTTGAATTAGCTGATTACCAGAGACTAGAAGGGCCTATGGTTGTTCCTTATATCCATATGGGTAACAGAGCAGGTGTAATCGTATCACTTAGTAAAGCTTCTGATAGTTTCATTAATGCTGGTAAAGATGTAGCTATGCAAGTAGCAGCTATGAACCCAATTGCACTTGACCAAAGTGGTGTATCTCAAGAGAAAATCCAAAAAGAAATCGAAATCGGAATGGATATCGCTAGACAAGAAGGTAAGCCTGAGGCTATGCTTGAGAAAATTGCTACTGGTAAGCTAAACAAATTCTTCAAGGAGAATACGTTAGTAAATCAAATGTTTGTTAAGAATAATAAGCAAACAATTGCTGCATTCTTACAATCAGTTGACAGTGAATTAGCTGTAACAGACTTCAAACACGTAAAATTAGGTTAATCCTAGTTGATGTAATAATATATAAAAGCGACTTCATTTATTTGGAGTCGCTTTTTTTTATGTTCATCTAAATTTACTTCTAAGAATCGAAAATATATTTCACCTAAACTACATCCTCAGACCAACATTAATTATCTTCGTACTAAATATTGGTTAACACTACCCTATTATGAGTTATAAATACAAGAGAGTATTACTGAAATTAAGTGGAGAATCACTTATGGGTGAACAACAATATGGAATTTCTCCAGAGATGTTAATTCACTACGCTAGCCAGATTAAAGGACTTGTTGATAAAGGAATAGAAGTCGCAATAGTTATTGGTGGTGGCAATATATTCAGAGGCTTAAACTCTGTAAACTCTGGTATAGCAAGAGTCCAAGGTGACTATATGGGTATGCTAGCCACATGTATCAATGGCATGGCGTTACAAAGTGCACTAGAGATGGCAGGCGTATATACTAGACTCATATCTGCCATAGAAATGAGGCAAATTGCAGAACCTTATATTAGAAGAAGAGCGATCCGACATCTAGAAAAAGGTAGAGTAGTTATTTTTTCAGCTGGAACGGGTAGTCCATACTTTACTACCGACTCGGCTGCAGCCCTAAGAGCTAACGAAATCAAAGCTGAGGTGATCTTAAAAGGAACCAGAGTCGATGGAATCTATAGCAGTGATCCAGAAAAAGACGCAGACGCTACGAAATTTGATACGATATCTTTTGAAAAAGTTATAGAGCTTGGATTAAACGTCATGGACATGACAGCATTTACAATGTGCCAAGAAAACAACTTACCTATCATTGTATTTGACATAAATGATGATAGAAACTTGCAGCGAATCATAATGGGTGAGCATGTGGGTACTATTGTATCTTAGTCAAATCAATCGTATTCGAAACATCAGGTAAGCGTACATTCAACATAAATTTTAAAGAGATATCAGAGAAACTAAACTTGCCAACTGCCTAAGCCAATCATGAAAGTCTCTTCATGTGGGTGGCTGGTAGAATCACTTAATACATCTCTACACTCCTACCTGCAATTCGCTATGGCTTTCGTAAGATGTGTTCAACGCAATCTCCAGTTTTCATAGTGTCTTCGACAATAGAATAGATATTGCTGGGTGGTGATTTTTATATACGCTATGTCCCTTAGCATCGAAAGATATTTCAGTCGAGCTACCTGATTTAAAATTCGTCTCCAGGAAATATATTCCAAGCTTCGTGAACCCATGACGAGTGTACCCCAGCTATACCGTAAACCAAGCATAAATGGGATGTACGCGACTAAAGTCACGAATAAATAAAAAGCGGCTCGTACCACTACGAACCGCTTTGACCAATAATATGTAAAAACAATTTAATTTTAAGACACCTAGTTTTTATTGATTTGGCACTTGTTGTATTACTCCATCTAGATGAGATATGAAATTTGTATTCAAAGGGTGGAAAATTATTTGCCCTTGGAGATAATTTCTATCATCGTTAGGATTTGCATATTTAGCTTTTCCATCCATATTATAATCTCCTCTAAAATAATCAAGTGCAAAATCATAATTGATCAAATACTGTGGAGAACTGAATAATACATTTCCATAAAGTATATTGATGTCACTTGCTGGTTCTGTAAACTTCAATAAACCATCAGAATTGAAATCCCCAGCCCATAAAGCTAGATAACCACTTTTCACTGTTGATTTTTGAGACAATCCTGTATAATCCATTCCATTAGATAATGAAGTCCCAAAGTTGAATGTTTCCGTACTAGGCAATGTAAAATCTACAAACGTACCATTGCTAACTTTCATTGACATTACCCCCAGATGGGTTCTATGTCTTACACAAACATAAAAACTATCGATATTGATTCCTTGAAATCTCAATAAACTTGTACCATCCAAATCCACAATATCACCATCACGCTGAAGTAATCCTGACCTAGTAGCTATCGTAGCTTTATTATCATTTTTGCTCCTCAATTCAACGTGGATCCAATCTACTATTGCATTATCACCCGTCACAGAGAAAACGCCTAATGAATCAGAAATTTCTAAATTTTCAGCCATCAACCCTGGACCCATTTTAACAAAATTAGAAGGAGTATTATCGAACAATTCATTCGGATAAGTATATGGATCTTTAACTGGAATGTAATTCTCACCCGTAAAAGAGTTCACTCTAAGACCATCTCTCATCAGCGGATGTCCACCAAACGATGTTTTCCCTCCATTCTGCATCAGCGAACCTTCTAAATATACTCTAAGTTGTAGTGTTAGATCATCAAATACTTGGATATGAAGTGTTGCATCCGTACAAGCTATTGTTGCATTATTATCACAAACGGTATATATAATTTCTAATGCCCCATTAAATGATTCATTTGGCATAAATTCATATGATCCGTCAGCATTTATATAATATGAACCTTCTGTAATAAATATAGGGTTCATGATGGAACCTTGCTGCGTTACAAGCATATCCTCCTCCTCTGGATCTAAGTCGTTGTCTACAACATTTCCTCCTTTTGCCATCCCTTTTAGTGTATACATAAAGTCATCAGCCGCTACAATTGAATTTAAAGCATTCGGTGCGTTAACTGTTATTATTTGTCTTGATTGACTGCAAACACCAACACTTTCGCATACTTCGTATATTATGGTATCATTTCCAATAAATCCAGCATTCGGTGTATAATCAAAACTACCCATTCCAGAAAGTACTACACTTCCACTTCCAGGAGAATCAATTATTGACAACGTTGAAGGATCTAAATTGCAGCCAACAGTATAAACACAATCATCATTTGATAGAGGATTAACAGTTATTGTGTTTCCTGGCAATGTTCCATCTGCATTGGCATAAGTTGTTGCAAACTCCAAGTTACTTACTGGATTGCTCTGACCGTACACATTATCGATTACATTTATTTCTAAGAATGCACTTGGGCATCCTGTAGTCACAGGAGGCTTGCAAACTGAAATCTTATATAAATATTTCCCGGGCTTATTTGTTACGAAGGAATAAGTGCCATCATCATAGATAACCAATTGTGGCAAACTCGCTAGAGGTTTTTGCACAGTAACTTTATTGTTGCTGTAAGTCACCACACCAGTAAAATTATCATTCGTACTTATATCGCCAGCTATATTTTGATTAACTAAAGCTACATTGAAGTCATGATTGAGGCATTTACCTACAGTTACCGGATCTGTTGTACCTCCTGTAGAACATCCAGTTCCAGAATCTACAAATGTAAATGTTACGATTCCAGGTACTTTTCCTGTGACTATTCCAAAGTTAGAAACTGTAGCTACGGCAGTATTACTACTTGTCCAAACTCCTCCATTTGTAGGGAATAATGTAGTTGTATATCCAGCACAAATTTCACTATCTCCAGTGATTTGTGCTCCTATTTCTGATGCTACATCTATACTTAAGCTACCATCAGATTTGCAACCTATAGTTCCATCTGTAAACATAAAGTATGCCGTTCCTTCAGCTATTCCTGTGACTGTTCCATTCGCTGTAACAGTTGCAACCGTTGGAGTCAAACTTTCCCATGTCCCTCCAGTTGAAGGAGACAACGATTTAGTTGATCCAATACATACTATAGGCGACCCTACAACTGACACAGTAGGTGGACCATTAACGATCAGTGTCTCACTAGCTTGAGATACACAACCAGAATTGGTTTCTGTAAATTTAAACTTGACAGACCCTGCAGATACCCCAGTAATTACTCCATCATTTGTGATGGTCGCAACTAGAGGATTTGTGCTTTCCCATATGCCTGGATTTGCAGATGTAATATTTGTTGTGCCTCCTTCACATATAGAAGTAGGCCCAGTAAAGTTGATTACTGGTCCACTATTTACAGTGATAACATTATTTACTTCTGACTCACATCCAGTACTTAATTTTGTGAATACAAATCGAGCATTGCCCATTGCTACTCCAGTAACTTGCCCATTATTTTGAATAGTCGCTATATTCGGATCAAGTGCCGTCCATGTTCCTCCTGTACTTGGTGTCAAGAAAGTTATACTCCCTACACAAATATCTGCGGGTCCATTTAATCCTGTTGTCGGAACTGGACTTACTGTAATATCATCTGAAGGATCAGAAATACATCCTGTGTCTCCATCTGTAAATGTAAAGTTTGCTGCACCTGGAGCAATAGCTGTTACGATTCCATTGTCTTCTATTGATGCTATTAATGGATGATTACTTATCCACGTACCACCAGAAGAAGGGAGCATTTGAGTTTGCTCATCAACGCATATCTGACTAGATCCACTTATTGAAACGGAAGGAGAGTCAAATACAATTACGGGTGATGTCTCATTTGATTCACAACCACCATCTGATACAAAGGTAAACTTCGCTAATCCTTGAGATACTCCAGTCACTACTCCTGCATCTGTTACTGTAGCAACGCCAGGATTATTACTTATCCAACTACCCCCTGTGTTAGGTAAAACAGTAGTAGTCTCTCCTACACAAATTGTGTTGTCTCCTTCTATTGATACAGGTGCTTTTTGTAATATCGTAACAGGTGCTGATGCTTCTGATACACAATTAGAGCCTATTTCATGAAAAGTAAATGTAGCTGTTCCTGGTGATACTCCTGTAACTTGACCATTTGACGATATAACTGCAATATTGTTATTACTACTTGTCCATGTTCCTCCAGAACTTGGAGTTAGGTAGGTAGAAAAACCAATACATATTTCGTCATTTCCTATAATTTCAGGAACAGGCTGGAGGTATACACTCAATGATCCATCGGTCGTACTTTCACAACCCGTAGTTGCACTTTCAAAAGTAAACTGAGCAAATCCTTGTGCAATGGCTGTAACCAATCCATCATTATCAACTGTAGCAACATTCGTGTTAGATGAGGTCCATGTTCCTCCTGAATTTGGACTCAAGGTAGTTGTGGTTCCTATACATATTTCTGATGGCCCTGAAATTGCAACTATTGGGTTGGATATAACCGTAATATCTGTTGATGGATCAGAAGTACATTCTGTATTACTATCAAAAGTAAATGTTACTGTTCCTGGGTTATGGCCGACTATCGCTCCATTATTACTAATTGTTGCAATATTGACATTGCTACTTGACCATGTACCACCAGAATTTGGTAGTATAGTGGTTGACTCATTCACACATATCGTGCTAGGTCCGGTTAGTGCTATTTCTGTTGGTTCTTCAACTGTCAACACCGTTGATGGATCTGAAGAACAGCCCGTTAAATTACTTGTATAAACAAATGTTACTGTCCCAGGATTAACCCCAGTAATTGTTCCGTTTTGAGATATAGTTGCTACTGTGACATCCGTACTCGACCATTGCCCTGCGGAGGTTGGAGACATACTTGACTGTTCTCCTTTACAAATAGAAGTAGGTCCTGTGAAATTAATCGAAGGATTACCATTTACTGACAATGGAGCAGACAGTGCTGATGAACAACCTGTTGCATTACTTGTAAAAATAAATCTTGCTGATCCAGCTCCAACTGCGGTAATAATACCATTGTCTTGTATCGTAGCTACAGATTCATTTGTACTCGTCCAAGTTCCTCCGGTAGAAGGTGTAATACTTGCTGACTCTCCAATACAGAGTTCTGAGGTTGACAGTCCATTTATCGAAGGTGGACCATACACAGTTATAGTTATCATATCATCAGAAACACACCCATTAGTTAATTCGATAAAGCTAAAGCTTGCAGAACCAGCGGCTTTACCTGTTACGGTTCCATTGCTACTAACTGAAGCTACATTATTGTTACTACTAATCCAAATACCACCCGAAGAAGGTGATAATGTTGTCGATCCATTAATACAAATTTCTGCAGGGCCTATTCTTACTACTTCGGGGTTATCAATTACCGTAATAGGTGTACCTAATACTGCTGTACAGCCAACATTTGAGACAAATGATATCGTAGCAGTTCCTCCACCAATTCCTGTAATAACACCAGTAGAACTGATAGTCGCTATGGAAACATCTGAAGAAGACCATGACCCACTGGTTGAAGCATTCGCAAAGGTATTATCTCCTTCACATATTGTAGAAGGCCCATTCAGTGATAAGGTAGGATCACTATGTGCGGTGATAGCATAATTACCATCATTAAAACAATCCCCATCTGGTACATCGTATATTATTGTAGTTGTTCCTTGTGCTTGGGGTGTAACCACGCCGTTCTGATCGATTGTGGCCACTCCAGGGTTTGAACTACTCCAAGTTCCTCCAGTGATACTTGCCGTCATTGTCGGATTATCGGAGAGACAAAGCTGATTATCTCCTGAGATGGATACCGTGCCATTTGCACCTACGTTAATCGTCCCAGTTGGATCAGAATCACAACCTGTAGCATCGCTTTTGAATGTAAATGTCGTAGAACCACCACCGATACCAGTTACCAATCCTGAATTATTAACTGAAGCTACACTAGAATTCCCACTTGTCCATTGACCACCTGTAGTTGGTGACAATTGAGAATTTTCTCCTACACATATATCTGTTGCTCCAGTGATATTTACGATGGGCTTTGGATCTACCATAATATCAGCAGTAGCTTCGGTCGTACATCCAGCAGAGTTCGTTACGGTCACTGTATAACTTGTACTTGGTACTGACGGTATCACTGTAACTGATTGTGTCGTTGCATTTCCTGCACTAGCACTCCATTGGTAACCAGTAGCACTTGCTCCACTGATTGATAAGGTGACGGATTCTCCCTCACACACTGTGGTATTAAGCGCAAATATAAATGGCTCATATGATTCATAGACAAATGCTGTTGCGTCATCTGTACAGCCTTTGCTATCTGTGACTGTCACATAATAGTTGCCATCTAAGGAAATATCAATTGTTTGGGTATTCCCAGTAAAACCTCCAGGACCTGTCCAAGCAAAGGCAAAGCCATTTGTTCCTCCTGTTACAATTGCCGACAGTTGAGAATCTTCTGTAAGACATTCAGAGCCATTAAAATCGATAGCAACTGACACCTCCGGAGTAACTGTAATTGTTCCGGTATTAGCGGATGCACAATTATCTCCAGTAGTATAGTAAAAGGTAACATCTCCAGCTGATATTCCAGATACCAATCCAGCGGATGATACTACCGCAATATTATTATCAGAACTCGTCCAAAATCCACCTGATCCATCCGTCGATATTGTAGTAGTTTCCCCTTCACAGACCTCTGCTGATCCTGAAATAGATACTGTTGGAGTAGCAAATACCTCGATTGCAAAACTTGAATTTTCTTTACATGCGTTAGAAGAATGAACATAACTGATCGTAACCAATCCAGCACTAACTGCAGTTACTACTCCTGAATTATTAATTGTAGCAACACTATTATCACTGCTTGACCATGTTCCTCCATTTTTAGATGCAGTTATAGTAGTCGTATTTCCTTCACAAAGGATGTCATCTCCGCTTAAGGTTACACCTTCTTTATTTGTTACTGTTATTTGTAATGCTGATGGAGCGGCGCAATTATTATCACCCACAAAGCTAATATTAACTATTCCTGCATTGATGCCCAGTACTATACCCGCAGATGAGACTGTTGCAATGGATTCATCATCGCTGGTCCACGTTCCTGTAGTAGATGCAGTAAGTGCTGTTGTTGATCCTTTACAAACAGTAGCGTCACCACTATTGCTTATGGTAGGTATAGTATTGTCTATTAATGTTATTGTTCCTAGATCAACTGGACAATCATTATTGCCCCATATTGAAAATATCGGATAGTCTCCTGAAGGTAAATTACTTATTGTGTAGGAGCCTACGTTATCATTTGTTGCATAAGCATAGTTTGCTCCCCCATCAATACTGAATTGTATACTTGTCCTATTTTGATTATCAACAAAACCAAATGTGATACTTCCGTCGTCTACTCCACAAGAAGGAGAAGAAAATGAAATTGTCGGATCAGGTTGTGCTCTTATTAGTACGTTCTTTATATCAGAATTTGAACAGTCTCCCCTAGTTACATTTAGAGTTACCGTGTTGTTCTGATTGGCTCCATCTGCATTTGGATTTGTATAGGTAATGTTGTGTGGTCCCGCTCCAGAGGCTGTTGCTGGTGATGCATTTGCACCAAAATTCCAATCATATGTAGTTCCCAATCCAGCATCAGTTGTAGACAATGTAACTGCCTCGTTTTCACAAATTGTTATATCACCACCTGCATTTGCAATAGGCAATGGCTCTGCACTGATCGTTGCACTTGCGGTAGCTGTACATCCATTAGTATTTGTTACCGTCACTACATAGGTTGATGAGGGTGCACTAGGAGTAACCGTCACGGATGCTGTATTTGCGTTCCCTGTATTGGCATCCCATGCATATCCTGTAATATTACTTCCATTGATGTCCAGATCTACTGATTCTCCTTCACATACTGCTGTTTCCAGAGAAAATATAAATGGCTCGAATGCAGTATATACAAAGCCAGAAGTCGAAACTTCACAGCCCACAGAATCTGTTACTGTAATATTATAATTGCCACTATCTGTTATTGCTATGGTTGCCGTTGAAGCAGTTAATGCATTTGGCCCAGTCCATGAATAAGTCAATGGTGCAATACCACCAAGGGCAGCTGCAGTTAATTGAGAATCATCTTCTAGACATTCCGAACCATTAAAATCAATGCTTACGGAAAGGTCTGGGCTAACAGTTACAGTGACATCATCGGTAGCCTCACACCCATTTACTCCAGTAACCGTGACCGTATATGTTGTTGTAGATGCTGGGTTTACACTTATGGAAGCAGTATTTCCGGCACCATGTGACCATTGATAAGATCCTCCTCCAGAAGCAGTAACTACGACAGGGTTCCCATCACAAATAACTTGATCATTTCCTGCGATGGCAGTTGGGGGATTATTATCTTGTGTTACTGTTGTAGAAGTTACATCAGAGCATCCAGCAGCATTTGTTATAGTCACAAAATAAGTACCTGAGACATTAACTGTCTTTGTTGCAGTGGTTTCACCTCCTGACCAAACATATGTCAGACCAGCAGGTATAGCGGTAAGGGTGACTGTGGTCGAATCACAAGTCAATGGTCCATTATTAGATGCCGAAACAGTGGGTAAAGGATTTACGGTTACAATTACATCATCAGTATCTTCACATCCATTGGATGCCGTTACAGTCAAAGAATATGTGGTTGTTGTATTGGGAGTTACAGTCAAATTTGCATTTGTACTGCCATCTGACCATAAATAAGTTCCTATTCCCGTTGCTGTTAAAGTAGTGACTTCTCCTTCACATAGGATACCGTCTGAGCCGGCATTTGATATAGGTGTTAATGTGTCCATAGGTACACTAATTGACGTTACTGCCGTACATCCATTACTATCTGTTACGGTTACAAAATACTCATTGCCTGTATTTACA
>CAXBGT010000102.1:0-19756 GCA_963975265.1 uncultured Saprospirales bacterium | reverse complement strand
GGGTTGATCTGAATTGAGCCAGAAGCATCATCATAGCAGTCTAAGTCATCAATATCGGAGCTAGTGACAATAATTTCATCAGGTTGAATGACAATATACGTATCCGTGAAAGTACAATTGTTATTATCTGTAACCGTTACAGAGTATGCACCAGCATCTAGATTCGATATGGTATTTGTACTACCCCCATTCGACCAAGTATAAGAGAATGAACCTGAGCCGCCAGTAGGGTTGATCTGAATTGAGCCAGAAGCATCATCATAGCAGTCTAAGTCATCAATATTAGCGTTTGTGACAATTATTACATTCGGTTGAGTTACGGTGTAGTTGTCAGTAAACGTACAGTTGGTATTATCCGTTACAGTCACAGAGTATGTACCCGCAGTCAGATTGGATATGATATTCGTGCTACCCCCATTCGACCAATCATAAGAGAATGAACCTGAACCTCCGGAAGGGTTAATTTGAATTGAGCCAGAAGCATCATCATAGCAGTCTAAGTCATCGATAATAGCGTTTGTTATTATAATTTCATTCGGCTGAGTTACTGTGTATGTGTCAATAAATGTGCAGTTATTTTCATCTGTGATCGTCAAGATGTAATTTCCTGATTGGAGATTATCAATAAAATTTCCATTCTCTCCATTTGACCAATTATAGGATAGGATTCCTGTCCCACCTGCTGCATTGATTTCTATGCTTCCACTATTATCTTCGTAGCATGTGAGGTTGTTAATCTGTGGGAAGGTGACAAAAATAGAAGATGGATTATCTATATAAAACTCCACTACAGTATCACAAAGAAAAAAGTCTGCAACAGTTACCGTATAGGTACCAGCCGAAAGATTAGAAATAGAATTAGATTGTGACCCATTGGACCAATCATAATAATAACTCCCAATACCTCCCGTTCCGCTGACAGTAATACTACCATCATTTGCACCGTCACAACTTATATTTTGGAAATCATCTACGGTATAGGATACTATTTCAGGGTCTACTATATCGTATGATTCAGATTTGGTACATGAATTATCATCCGTTACTGTTACCATGTAATTGCCCGGGCTGAGACTATGAATAAAATTGGATGTTTCACCATTCGACCATTGATATTGATATGGTGGTGTACCTCCATTGGGGTTCATATAGATAGACCCATCTTCGGTGCCAGCACATGTAGGGTCATAAGCATCCGCTACCAAATTGATTTCATTTGGTTCTGTGATCAACCAATTTTTTTCTATTGTAAATCCATCACTGGCAGTAATGGTGACTTCATATAAGGCTGGAGAAAGGTTTTCCAATTCAGAGCCTGACGCTCCATGAGCCCAGGAGTAAGATACGGGTTGTGCACAAGCTGTAGTGGTACCTATTATTATTTTGCCATCATTATTACCCTTGCATTGGACGTTAGAAATATTGAGTTCCAATACCTCACAATCCTGAGCAAATGCAAAAGTTATGAGTTGAGTAATAAGTATTATGGTTGTTAAAAGTCTGGTTTTCATTTTTATATATTTTGATGTAAAAATGAATTGATGTTGCAGCAAATAATATAGACAATGAGTATTCAGGTGTTAATAAGTAAAAGGTGGAATAAAAGAAATACTAAAAAAAAGAGTCTATACGCTCAAACGAGATTTACTCCGAATAGCAATATTTCACATATTATTGAAAACCGCTACTCATTTTAACCAAATACTAATTGGATCATCGAATCCTAATCATTGGCTATATTTTATTGAAAAACAAACTATAATATTTGCTATCCCCAAAAAAATGTATTCTTGTGAAGAATAAACAATTGGAAAACCCAATCTTCACCTTGAGAGATGTTTATTTCTTCTTATTTCCATTTAGTATTCAGTCAATGGTTGAATGAAATTGAATACCATCGGATTTGGATACAGAAAAAATGAGTTATGTTATTTTTGGCATTGTTTGACAACATGTGATTTTATCCAAATAATAACCCAATCATGCTGAATGATAAATATGTATTGGAAATTGCAATTGAAAAGATCATTTTTGTAATATTAGAGAAAATATAAATAAATATAGTTGAAAAAGGCTTTGCTCATAATCAGTTTTTTGAACCTTACATGCTACTACGCGTGGTCATCCTCAATGGACTCTATTCATTTTAGAGCTATAGAAAGTTCTGAAATAGTAAATCTAGCCTCAATAACGGATATTCAGAGTGATCAGGAAGGTAACTTATGGTTTGCATCAGAGGAGGGCTTATTTCGATATAACGGATACGAACTTATAAAATATACAGTTGACCCTTCTGATGATTTTAGCCTTTTAAAGGATGAGGTTCGTAATATTTATATCGATTCAAAGTCGAAAGTTTGGGTGGCGGCCCCCTACTCTATTTACACCTATGACTCATTTCGAGATAGGTTCAATAAAATGACCGAAAATTTCAGAAAGAAAAAACAACCAATATATAATGTCGTTTTTTTTGATGTCCATGAATTGGATGAAAAGCATATGATTTTTGCGACAAAAACTGGATTACGGATTTATGAAAAGGAAAGTGGAGAAATGGTCGAGTATGATTCTTTGGTCAATAAAGTAGAAATTGACCCTTATTCTACCAATGCACATGTATTACATATCGAATCGGATACGGAAGATGATAATCTATTATGGCTATTTACTAGAGACGGGTTGTATAGATATCAGAAGCGCGAAAGAAAGGCTAAAAAAATAGATGGGTGCGATTCAATTCCTTTTGAAGATTCTAGAGACAGAGGAAACTCTATGGCTGTGACAAAAGATATGGTCTATGTAGTACTTAATTATTTGGAGATGTATGCCTACCATAAACGAGATAAACACTGGACTCATATTAATAAAAAGTTTCTAAGAGAGAAGAAACACCATATCAGAAATATTATGCCGTACAAAGAGGGCATAATTATAGTCTACATACATAAAAAACTTCACTATTACAGTCCTCTATTGGGCTTTCAAGAATTACCTATTAATTATTCCAAAGAGTTGACAGATCATAGTTATTCGAATGTAGGTGTTGATCATAATGGGCATTTATCGTACATTAATGATAATAAGCTATTGGTAAAATCTCAGGAAGCACTCTTTGGAGAAAATGGCATTGAGAGACTGTTTGTTAGACATCTGCAAGTAGAAGATCAGTCAATTGTTGATACTTTTTTATCGACAGATATATTAATGCTAGAACCTCATCAGAGGCATATACAGTTTGAGTTAGGTTTAAAAGCTAGAAAATATGACACTCCAGAGCGCTATTTCTATAAAGTGAATAACGAAGAACAATGGAATCTAACGGTAGAAGGCAAAGTAACCTTAGGAGATCTCTCGTATGGAAATCATGAGATATTTGGCAAGGTAGAATTCGGTGGTAATGTCTTAGAAGGAACAGTAAAGCGATTCTATATAAAACCTCATTTTCATGAAACTACTTGGTTCAAATCACTTTTATTTCTATGCATTATGGGAATTTTATCATTTTTCTATATTCTCATTAATGGAAGAAAAAAAGATCAAAAAAACTTTGAACAACAATTACTTAATTTAGAAATGAATGCATTGCGAAGTCAGATGAATCCACACTTTCTATTCAATTCTTTAAATTCGATCAAGAATTATGTAGTTTCAAAATCCAAGGATGAAGCAGCGGATTATCTAACAAAGTTCTCCATTCTCATGCGGATGATATTGGAGAATTCGAGGAAGAAGTTTCTTTATTTATCAGAAGAAATAGAGATGTTAAGCTTATATGTGGAGATGGAGCAAAGAAGGCTCAATTATTCATTTGATTATGTGGTGGATATAGATGATAAAGTAGATATGTCTTTTTTTGTAGCCCCATTACTTTTACAACCTTATGTTGAAAATGCGATTTGGCATGGGTTGATGAATAAAGAAGGTTACCGAAAATTATCATTTAAAGTAGAGCCTAAGGACACAGGAATCCTATGCATTATTAGAGATAATGGAGTTGGCAGAGATCAGGCAGAAATGCTAAAAAAAGGAAACGTAAGTACAAAAAAATCGCTAGGTCTGAAAATAACCAATGATAGATTCAAAAGAATAAATCAGATGTATGATATAAAAGCTGATGTCCAAACAATTGACTTATTTGACAATGATGGACATGCAACAGGCACAGAGGTACGTATCTATTTGCCTCAAATAATAAATCCAAAAATTTATGATTAGAGCAATAATAATAGATGATGAGATCAACTGCATTGAAGTCCTCCTATATGAAATAGGAAGATTGAAGGTAGAAATAGAGATAGTGAGTACATTTTCTCAACCGCAAAAGGCTTTGACATTTTTAGAAGAGAATACAATAGACGTTATTTTTTTAGATATTGAAATGCCGAGAATGAATGCATTTCAGTTTTTGGATAAAATTCCAGATATCCAAGCACATATAATTTTCACCACTGCTTATGATCATTATGCATTGAAGGCTTTTAGATATTATGCCGTAGATTATTTATTGAAACCAATCTCAGGAGAACAATTAGAAGAGGCATTGGAAAAAACATTAGAAAAAACTCAAACTTTCGAAAAATCAATGATAAATGAGATTTATTCAAAAATAAAATCTCCCAATTCAGTTTTTAATAAAATTGCTGTACCTGTTGAGCATGGTTTCAAAATGATAAAGATAGATGACATTATTTACTGCGAAGCGGATAGCAACTATTCTAAAATACATCTACTAAATGAAGGCCCAATTGTAGTATCAAAAACATTAAAATACTTTGATAATTTGCTACACAGTCATGGCTTCTTTAGAGTGCATCAGTCAAAACTCATCAATGTAAACTATATAGAGAATTATTCACGAATAGATGGAGGGATAGTCACATTGAGTAATGGGGCAAATATAATGGTGTCCAGAGCTAATAAAAAAACATTTGAGGCCTTCCTGTCTTCATTTGCTGGGTGATATTCTGATGACTTAGCAAAGATCATGCAAGAAGAATCATTCCTACCTATTGATTCCATTTTCAATGTAGATTTTGGCTCTTCATGTTGAGAAATAGCTCAATTAAGATGATACCCAATCTAATAATGCATATGTTTATTCGATGCAAATATTGATAAATTCTTGACACCAAAAACCGTTAAATTTTATCAAGTCAAGATATTATTATTACACCCTGATTCCCTCTTCTGTTGTTATAGATGTATATTTATTCCCTATATTAGGCTTTACTTATTAACTCTACTTATGAAATACCTATTTACCTTATTAGCTTCTTGCATTTTTCTTTCATCCTTTGGGCAGAAAGATAACCTGAACCCATGTGGCTCTCCATCAGCCAAGTCTCAGTGGTTGCTAAAGTATCAGAAAAGTCCTGACAGTTATCAAAAAAGGAATGGTGAGGTTCTTTGGGTTCCAATGTCTGTCACTATCGTAGGTACAAATGATGGATTAGACTATATCAGTTTACCTGCTTTGATGGAAGCATTTTGCACATTAAATGAAGACTTTTCAGAGTCAGAGATCCAGTTTTTCTTAGCCACTCCAGTGAAATATCTAAAATCTACTGAGTATGCTAATCACGAAACGGTACTTCAAGGTGCGGAGATGATGTTTGCTAACAATGAGCCAAACATGATCAATACGTACATCATGGAGAATGCAGCGGGAAATTGCGGCTACAACTTACCATATGCAGGAATTGCTCTAAGTATAAATTGTGCACAACCCACAGATCATACATGGTCTCATGAGGTAGGACATAATCTATCTCTTCCACATCCATTTCTGGGTTGGGAAGGAGGTGTAAGTCATGACAATTCTGTTTCACATGATTTTGCTAATCCTGCACCAGAAAGGGTAACGTATGATTATTCATATTTTCAAGATACATTGATTGTTGATACATTAATTATAGATACAGCTTATGTAGAAAAAATAGATGGAAGCAACTGTGCTTTTGCAGCTGATGGTTTCTGTGATACTAAACCTGACTATTTATCATATAGATGGAATTGTAATAGTGCTTTATTGGAAAGTAACGAAGTACAAACAGATCCAAATGGTGAGACTTTTAAATCCGATGGGACACTAATCATGTCTTATGCTTCTGATAATTGCAGCAGTAGATTCACTCCTGATCAGATAGCAGCGATGCGGGCAAACTTGATAGATGAGAAACCTGAATATCTTGGACAAGAGGATGTATTAGAACCAACATCTGATGATGAGGTAGCTGTAATCACGCCCGAATATCTTGCGGAAGTGTATTATAAAGATGTATACTTGGAGTGGGAGGAAGTAGAAAATGCTAGCCTATATATGGTTCAAGTTACAAGATTGTCAAGTTTTGCAGTTCCTGTTTTTGATACTATTATCAATACTCATTATATCGCATTACCAGAATTAAAATTCAAAAATCATAAACATTATTTCCGCGTAAAAGCATTCAATGAGTATAATTTTTGTAATGAATATATAACAGATGGTGCATTTGAAACAACTGATGAGCAGACAAATGTAGAAGAAAAATCATTGGCAGTTATTAAAATACGACCTACTCTATTAACAAATGGAGTGTATTTATCTATAGAAAATGAGAAGGGAATCGATGTAGAGGTAAAGATTACCAATATAGTTGGCAAATCTGTCTATCATTCTAATACCAACAATAGCAATCAAAGTATTGCTACTGACAACTGGGTTCCTGGAATATACTTAGTGACACTTAGAAAAGGTAATTCAATTATTACTAGAAAAATCGCACTTACTAAATAAGGAGTTTGAAAAAAATAGTAGCAGATTGGAAAGCAAATGCTCTTGATAATCTAAAAGAGAACAAGACATTTCTTAAATCTATACCTAAGAATAAAACCACTGACCGCTTAGCTTCTGATCTTCATGATGAAGTCTTCAAAGTAGTTGACTGTTTGCAATGTGCTAATTGTTGTAAAACTACACCAGCACTAGTGACTCGACCTGATGCAAAGAGGATCGCAAAGCATTTGTCCATTCCTCCCAAGACATTCATAAAAAAATATCTATTAGAGGATATTAATGGGGAATTAATGATTGCTAGAGTCCCTTGCACTTTTTTGAATGAAGATAATACATGTCAGATATATGATGTAAGACCTCAAGCTTGTAGAGAATATCCACACACTAATCAATTCGGGTTTAGCCGTCGAGCAAAAATGAATGCTAACAATACTATCGTTTGCCCAGCTGTCTATGAAATTGTAAATAGACTAAAAAAAGTGAGTCATTGATCAGTATGTTCAAATGTACAATTAAGGGAATATAAACATTCTTATAACCTTGAAAACAATTAAAAATGATATTTGAGTTTAAAAATTTCATTCCTGTTGTGGACGAAAGTGCTTATGTGCACCCACAAGCCACTGTTATTGGTAATGTAACGATAGGCAAAAACGTATATATCGGTCCGCATGCTGTAATTCGAGGTGATTGGGGGGAGATCATTATCAAAGATGGTTGTAATGTGCAAGAGAATTGTACAGTCCATATGTTTCCCGGCACTAGGGTAGTCTTCGAAGAAGGAGCTCATGTGGGACATGGTGCTGTAATACACGGTGCACATCTTGGGCGCAATTGCATGATCGGTATGAATTCTGTAATCATGGACAACGCTGATGTAGGAGAAGATTCTATTATTGGTGCTATGGCTTTTGTGAAAGCAAATTCCATCATCCCTAAAAGAAGTCTAGTGGTGGGAAATCCTGCAAAAGTAATAAAACTTGTTACTGACGAGATGATCGCTTGGAAAACGAAGGGCACAAAACTTTATCAATCTTTACCCGCTGATATGCACAACACACTAAAGGAAGTAACACCACTTAGAAGTCCTCAGATAAATAAACCTTCTCAAGAGTCCCTTTTCGCTACTTGGAATGAAATAAAAAGTAGTTAATTCTTTCTACTTCAAAAGAATAAAGTGAGTATTATCAAAGTTAGCACTGGCCAAAATTTAATATTATATTCCTTTGATTTATCTCTTCTTGAACAAATTTTATTTAATGGCGTTACTCCCATGCGTGCCAATAATAGCACGATAAATATAATAGCATGCTATGTTAAAGAATACAAATAATACATCGGTCAGAGATGATGAAGAGATAGGAGCAGAGCACGTGATGACTTCAATCGAAACTCCTATGAGAGCTGATGCATTTGACTTAAGTGACAATGAGAAAATCAATGTCATTGCTGAGCACTTCAAAATAATAATGGAAACTATAGGCCTTGACCTTACTGATGACAGTCTTGCAGGAACTCCTAAAAGAGTGGCAAAAATGTTTATCAAAGAGAAATTTAAAGGTCTCAACAAGATGAATAAACCATCCATCTCACTTTTTGATAATGTGTATCAATACAGTAAGATGCTGATTGAGAAAAATATCAAGGTAGAATCAACTTGTGAGCACCACTTTCTTCCTATTACAGGTATGGCTCATGTAGCCTATATCTCTACTGGAAAGGTAATCGGACTTTCAAAAATCAATAGAATAGTAGATTTCTATGCTAGAAGACCTCAAGTACAAGAAAGACTTACAAGGCAAATCGTAGAAGCTCTTAAAGAAGCATTAGACACAGAAGATGTGATAGTTGCTATGGAAGCAAAGCACCATTGTGTGTCAAGCAGAGGAATCGAAGACCCACATTCCACAACTGTAACGTTGGAGTATAGCGGTGAATTCGAGAATCAAGCACGTAGAAATGAATTTATGGATTATGTGAGAAATAAGATGTAATCCATTTTGAATAAAAATACAACCTAGAAGCCTGACTAATTTACTTTAGTTAGGCTTTTTAGTTTGATAGACCGTGCAGTTCATAATAAATTACCTCTTGCTCAACCTCATAGCTTTCACAACTTTACCATCTTTATTTATCAGTCTCACCAGGTACAAGCCTGTTCTTAGTATTGAAATATTGTGAACCTCTCCTTCTGAATGATGTAGTGTACTAATCTGCTTTCCTAATAAACTGTAAATACTTATAGAATAAATATCCGCATCGTTTTCTAATTGAAAAAAATCGGCCGTAGGATTTGGATAGATTAACACACCATTTTCTTTTATCTTAGTAGTAGCAACTGTACAGGATGTTTCGGCTACTAGATTGACAAAATCAAAATTATCATATAATTTTAATGTGCCGGATGTAGATCCTGAAATTTCTATTAATTCGTATTTTTCATAATTAACACTTTGTACCTTTATTGTAAAGTTTCCAGTTTCACCAGCAGCTATTCTATTTTCTAAAAAGATACTGGCTACTGATTGGGAATCATTCCAGCTATAACTTAGAGTCAAGTCCGTAATCTGAAATTTCCATTCCTCTGGAAAGTCAGCCGCTTTCTCAAATTTCCAATACAGCCATACCTCCTCTGATCCAAAATTGGTAATACCTATGTCAACATAAATTTGTTCTACCGAATCTGCTTCTAATACTAAGCAACTTGGCTCGATTATTACTTATGCCGAAATAAGACAAAGAGACAAAAGAGAGAAGAAAAAAATAAATAATATCTTCATCGCCATTTGTCTTTTAAGTTAAGCTGCACTTAACTTTATAATAAGTAGAAGTGCCTCGGGCTACGTTAGAATAAAAAAAGCCACGAATAAAATCCGTGGCTTTTTATAAAATTTATATTTTAGAAGTTATTACCTCTTACTTAATCTCATTGCTTTTACAACTTCACCATTCTGATTTTCTAATCTCACTAAGTACATTCCGGCTCTTAGGTAAGAAACATCATGTGCCATTCCTTGAAAGTGATTTAATATACTTATTTGTCTTCCGACGATGTTATAAATACTTACAGTTGAAACATTTGCATCATTCTTAATTTGGAATACGTCAGTTGTGGGATTTGGATATATAACTAATTCTTCAATGTCAACATTTTTGTTAGAAACTGTACATGAAGTCTCAACCGAAGGGTCAACAAATTCACTATTTTCATATATTTTTAATGTCCCAAAAGAAGATCCAGAGATATTGAAAGTTGTAGTATCTGTATTTGCAATATTTTGTATTTTCAAGGTATACTTGCTTTTCTCACCAGCTACCAAAGTATTAATAAGGAAAGAAGAAGTACTTGATTTAGTTACACCCCAATTATAACATAGATTCAAATCACAAATTTGAAATTTCCAATCGGCTGGAAAATCAGCTGCAGGTTCGAATTCCCAATATCCCTGAGTATCTTCATCACCAGAATTAATAATTTCGATATCCATGTATATTTGATCGACATCATCCGCCTCAAGAGATAGACATCCAGGTTCGATTGATAATTGCGCAGAAGCAAAGCTCACTGCCACGAAAAACAAAATATTTACAAGTAAAATTCTCATCATAAAATGGGTTTAAAATGTATCCAAGTCAAATATAACAAACTAGAGCAAGATTTTCACTAAGAAATCAATAAAATAGTGTTTTTAGGAAAATTTTATGACCTATGGTATAATTAACGACAATCTATGTTCGTTCGCTCGAATCCAGAACGGAGCAAATAATTTATATCAATGCAATATTTTTTTTGAAGAATGTGTTCTGACATCAATCTCCCTAATGGTTTATTCTTTTGTCATTCGTAACTCCAGAAGTAGATGAATAATGGACGGACATTGGATAATTCCTGACACTAGGTTGCCTAGATCTACCCAAATTGAAATCCTACGGGCTTTCCTGTATAGAACCTAAGACCCTCCAGGGTAGCTTCTACTGTCAAATAAAAACTATACCTCTTCAAAATTTTTATCAACGGCATAAGAAATAAGCGCTTGAAAATGATCATCTACATTGGGCATATTGACATCTTCCAGCAAGGTTAATAGTTGATCGTTGTCAAATTCAAAAGCTTCATTATTGATATACGGCTCAAACGAAGGTGCGACCTTAGATTGATAGGCACGCTGAAATGGATTCTGAGGAGGAGCGTGATTTCCTACAAATTGATAATTATCGTAGCCTACCACTTTGAGAAGGCTTCTAATTTGACTTGCCTTGCACCCCTGACGAGGTATAATATTTAGCTCTTTTATGCAAGAATCTGTATATGCTTTGGCTATCGATTTTGCTACATAATCTACACTCACTAAGTGTAGAGAAGTATGTGGATTTACTTTTATCTGAATCCGTTCATTAATTCCCCGCTTTTTGAGATTATGAAAAAAAGCTGCAAAAGCATAGACTACATTATACTTTGGCAAATAATAAAGCGGCGCATCAATCAGCCTTCCAACAACCACACCAGGTCTCAAAATCTGATATTCAATATTCGATTCCTCACAAAAGGTGGATAAAGCTCTCTCTGTTTTAAATTTATATTCCTCGTATGGATTCGTAAAATCAGGGTTCTCTAATTTGCTATATTCATTCTTAATCACACCAGAAAGTCGACCACATGCATAAACAGTACTGATGTATATAAATTTGGTAATCATCGTTTTGCAAGATTCAAACAACTGTAGTGACCCTTTATAATTCACTTCATGATTTTCTTTCTCGGCGGAATCATTTGGAGCTAAGTTGGTACTCGCCGCAGAATGTATAAGGAAAACAGATTCTTCCATCTTAATCTCACTTAAAATATTTGAAAGATCATCTTTACTGAATTCACACTCTATCACTACAATCTGTGCTAGTAGTTCATTCACTGAAAATCCTTTTAGGTAATTAGGAATAAATTTCTGTGTAAGCATTTGCACAATACGGTCATATCCGCTTAAATTTTCTCTTAAATTTCCTCGAACCAATAATATTATTTTCCCCTCAAATTGTCCTTGAAGTATTTGTAATAACAACTCAAAAAGCACATGTGATCCTACCACACCTGTAGCTCCTGTGAGTATAATTGTTCTTCTATTAGGAACAGATAATTTAGAATTCAAAAAATTGATTTTAATTAAGGCACAAAAATAATCTAATATTGTTGCGTTGTGGCAAACATCTCGAATACTTATCTTGTTACAAGTCTTACAAAATGGTAATAACCTAATATTCCGCGAAATGCGGGATTAGTTCAACTATCTATTTTGGTTGCGCAGTACAGCTACTTCTCAAAACAGAATTTCACTAATAAAATAGAATATGAATAACTTCGAATATAAGAATCCAACAAAAATCATCTTTGGTACAAATCAAATAAAAACTATAGCAAACGAAATACCCAAAGATTCTAAAGTTCTTATGCTCTATGGTGGAGGGAGTATAAAAAAGAATGGTATATACGAGCAGGTGACATCAGCACTAAAGGAATTCGATGTCATAGAATTCGGAGGAATTCAGGCCAATCCTGAATATGCTGTACTAATGGATGCGCTAGATGTAATTAAAAAGGAAAAAATAGATTTCATGCTTGCTGTTGGAGGCGGATCTGTAATAGATGGCACTAAATTTTTATCATCAGCCGCTTTATATGAAGGTGATAATCCTTGGGATATTTTAACGAAGCATATTCCTACTTTGAAAGGGTTGCCATTTGGTACCGTTTTGACACTTCCAGCTACAGGATCAGAAATGAACTCCGGAGCAGTAATCACAAGAGCAGAAACAAAGCAAAAATTAACTATGGGTGGAGCAGGATTATTTCCTGTATTCTCAGTTTTAGATCCTAAAGTCGTGTCTTCTATCCCAACAAGACAAATTGCCAATGGACTAGCAGATTCATTCACACATGTTCTCGAACAATACATGACCTACCCAATTGACGCTAAAATCCAAGATAGAATCGCTGAAGGAATCTTGCAAACCATAATAGAGACAGCACCAGATATTATGGCTGATCCATCCAACTACAAGGCTGCATCTAACTTCATGTGGGCATGTACAATGGCACTCAATGGCATAATCCAAAAAGGCGTACCAACTGACTGGGCAATTCACATGATGGGGCACGAACTTACAGCGCTGTATGGTATAGATCATGCAAGAACATTGGCGATATTAGCTGAAAGTCATTACAAATATAACTTTGATACCAAAAAAGAGAAACTTGCTCAATATGCAGAACGTGTATGGAATATTACTGAAGGTACCGTAGAAGATAAAGCCAAAGTAGGAATACAAAAGACAACAGAATTTTTCCAATCTATTGGCATTGACACAAAGCTTTCTGATTACACGAAATCGTATGATGGCACAGCCAAAGAAATAGCTTCTAGGTTAGAGGAAAGAGGATTAGTTAAACTTGGAGAACATAAGGCGATCACTCCTGCAGATGTGGAGAAGATAGTGGAGATGGCTTATTGATGGGCGGTTGTTTTTACTAAAGTTCATGATGAACGTACTGTGTTATAATCATTTAAGTATTGTTATTGGTATCGGGTTCTGGGTATTGGGTTCTATGTAAGATGAACGGTTCAGATTCTGGGAATGGGGCTGTAGGTAAGATACGGCAGTTCATAAAGAACTCTCTGGTAGTAGGTTGTTTTGAATTTTCTTATTAGAATGGAAAGCAATTTTATAGCTTTACCATCCGTTTCAAAAGACTAAATATTCAATCCTATATGCGTATATATTCACTTTCTAAAGTCCTAGGCACACCTATTACTGTAGCTACTATAGCTCTAGGCTACTATCAATATGCAAACGGAATCACGATTGGTTTATGGATTTTGATTCCTATTTTTTTACTGGTCATACTTTTTATTTCACATGGCTATATAGATTATTGGTATCATACAAAATATCCACTTACGCTTAATAAAAAAATCGTAGCCTGGCTCAAAGAGTATTCTACATTTTATCAAAACCTAAAGCCTTCTGATAAAGAAAAGTATGAATACAGAATGAGCCTCTACCTTGAAGGCAGAAATTTTATGTCTGTAGGCTCCGAGCAAAAAGAACTACCTGAAGATATCAAAGCCATAATATCTACCAGTGCCATCCAAATGAACTTTAATAAAAAGGACTTACTGGTAGGAGAGTTTGATAGAATATTTGTCTACAAACATCCATTCCCATCTCCAAAACATCAGTTTTTACACGGTGTGGAGACAGATGGGGAGGACGGAGTAATAATTTATTCTCTTGAGCATCTTATTCCTGGGATCACAAATCCAGACACGTACTATAATATAGGGATGCATGCATATGTAGAAGCATTTACATTGGCATATCCTACTTTGGATTATCCATGGAAATTAGATGCTGACTGGAATGATATTGAAGCTATTAGTGGTCTCAGTAAAGAAGTTATTCTTTCTACAATTGGTTTTGAAACTGTAGATCTCTTTATTGTTTTGGCTACCTGTTATTTTACTTATCCAGAAGTATTTGAGCGCAAGTTGCCTAAGTTGTATCAGGAGATGGAGCGGTTGTTTGGGGCAGATTGAAATGTCAATTTTGAAATTATATTATTACACAATCATATTAAATCGATGTTTCTAACATCCACAATTTACACCTTTGTAGAATCTAAATAAATAAATAGGGTGTAATGGTTTTCAAGCGAGTGTTGTCTCTCGCCTCGACTGGCGTTCGTTTTTTGCTTTGCAAAAAAACGGACCAGCAAACGCTAGACTTGAATTGCTTCTTTACGACAAATAGAATTCAAAATTGCTAAATGCAAAAGACGCGCGTGCGCGATTTTGCTGCGCAACGGGTGTTTGTTGCACAAGCCATCTCTTAACTCAAACACTTTTGCCTTCTTAACGCCATTTTAAACTCCATTTACCTAAACCAATAAGGTCAACTTAAAAATAAAGGCATTATTTCCTAGCTCACTTCTTTAATATCCCTAAAAAAAATGTCAGACACTTTGTAAATGTCTGACACTTTTATTTAATTCTAACTTTCGAATACTTCGATATTTTTTTTCTTCATAGTGAGGTCAGTAAATTTCCCTTTGAATCTTGTTGCTCTGACCATATGATTATCAATCCAGTGGTAGTTTCCGCCCCTAGGCTTGCCCATGACCATTCCATGATATTTAAAGCCGTGCTCATTTAACCATGTCTCAGTTATTTCCCTGTGTTCTTCTGTTCTTGAAGTGAAGAAATATATAATATGACCTTCATCATACCATTTATTGAGTGTCACTAATGCATCTGAATAAGGCAGACAAGTGACCATTCTTTCAGGTTCTTCATTGGGTACATCATCTGTGATTGTTCCATCAATGTCAATAAGGTAGTTCTTCACGCCTTTACCTAATTTGGGGCTTATTGTTTCCCCATTATTGTCGGTGATTGATTGCAAATTGTGACTCATAATTATAATCTTTTCTAATTGTACGTTGTAATTCTGTAGGGCAAAGGTAAGCGAAAATCAAACTTCTATTTAAAGTTGATGAAGTTTTCTGGATTTACTGGGTTCCCATTATACCATAATTCGAAGTGGAGGTGCGGTCCATCCGTCAATTCTCCTGTATTTCCTATTATGGCAATAGCCTCCCCAGCACTTACTTTATCTCCTGATTTTTTGAGAAGTGCACTATTGTGTTTGTAGATAGAAATCACATTATTTTGGTGCTGAACCGAAATCGTATTTCCCGTATCCAATGTGAAATCACTAGAGACTACAACCCCTGACGAAATAGCTTTAATTGGGGTATCTTTCGGAGCTATTATGTCTGTTCCAAGGTGATTATTCGCACGATCATATGCTGCACTTATTACACCTAATAATGGAGGTACAAAATATTGATTTTCTAAATAACGAGTAATTTTAGACTCCCTGAGGTCTGCGTCTGATATTACTTCATTGGATTTCCCAGTCAGCGGTAACATATTTGACTGAGGTATTGTATTACTAACATCTCCATTCCCTGATAACATATTCTGCAAGCCTTGGGTATAAACTATTTGAATTTCAAGTTCTTCTTCGATGTTAATAATTTTTTTGCGCAGTTCTACAAATTTTGTATTCTCTTCTATATCTCCATACCCAGGCGTAAGTCGTTTCAGCGGTGTAAAAGCAATTAGTGAAACTAAAATCACAGTAAATAGTAACATTCCACTCAGCAAATACATATAAATCTGTCCCATAGACAATTGATAGTTACCAACTTCCTTTAGATCCTCCACGTCAATAACTACGATACGGTAGGTATCTTTGAGTTTTTCTTTAAATTTTTTCTTGTCATTTTTGTCTGCGGGCATGGGTATTTGCGCTTTTATTATCCGTCTTGATCATTGAATGTAGACCAACAACTTGTGTAATATTAATATACTTATTACTACTTGAAATATGATATAGTGCAATAATTAAAATAAATTTGCGCAAATCTAGTTATATAAGCGGTTTTTAGAGCAAGGAAGCCTCAAAATCATGTTCTTTTCATGCTAGGATTGTAATTAATCTCGTTCTATAAGGAATGATTTTGATTCATATCATAAGAAGATGTGTTCAAAAGTTAAGATTAATCTGTTGCGGTATCTAATCTGGAAAGAAAGAAAATGGCTCAATTTTGGCTATTCATTAATATCAATTTGTTTATAAAAAGTAATACTTTGAAATATATATTTAAGCTATCTTTTTTATTAATCCTGTCTGTCGCTATATTCTCAGGCTGTGCATCAAAACGTAAGAAAAAAGGTGGAGAGCCTTCAAAGCTCAGCAAATTCTATCATAATACTACTGCGTTGTATAATGGCTACTTCAATGCCAATGAGTTGATGAAGGAAAGCTACATGACTCTTAAGCAGTCGCATAAAGATAATTATACGGAGCTGTTGCCTTTGTATGACTACGTCACTATTGCTGACCCTAAGGTTGTATATGCAAATCTTGATAAAGCTATAGAAAAAGTCACTACCGTAGCCTCTCTCCATGCACCTAGTAAATGGGTAGATGACTGTTATGTGCTGATGGGCGAAGCACAATACTTGAAACAGGAATTTGAAACTGCAGAGGAGACTTTCGCTTATTTCAAAGATGAATTCAATCCTAATAATCCATTTGGGAGAAATTACAAAAAGAAAAAAAAGAATAAGAAGCAAATAAAAAAGGAAAAAGAAAAGGAAAGAAAACAAGAAAAAGAGGCCAGGGCTGACAAGAAAGAGGAAGAGAAGGACGCAAGAGAGGAGGAGAAGAAAGCAAAGAAAGAGGCAAAAGAAGAAGCTGACAAAGCAAGAAAAAAAGAAAGAGAAGATAAAAAGAAAGCAAGAGAAGAAGCAAAGAAAAAGAAGAAAAAGAGTAAAAAAAGAGGTGGTAAAAAGAAAAGACCTAAGAAAGAAGAGGAAGTTGTAAAAAAAGAAGAAGTTATTGATGAAAAGATAACTAAAGATTCGCCTAAAGTAGTTGATAAAAAAGAAAAGACTAAGCTTAAAAAAGAAGATATAGGTGTAGAGAAAGTTCAAACTGAGAAAAAAGAAGTAGAGAAGAAAAAAGATAAAACGGCATACTCAAAAGGTATGATGTGGTATGCTAAGACATTGGTGCAAAGAGATAAACTATCCAATGCTTCCTACATGGTAAAACGAATGAAAGAGGATGGCGAAATGCCAGATGAAGCAAGAAGAGAAGTACCCGTAATTTTAGCTGATATAAATATAAGAGAGGAAAACTACAGTACTGCAATCAGTTACTTGGACGAAGCAATAGAGCTTGCAAATGATAAAGCGCTTAAAGCTAGATACGCTTTTGTACAAGGCCAGCTATATATGAAATCAAAAGATTATAGCAATGCCGCTCAATCATTTGACAATGCTAAAAAATGGGCAAAGTCTTTTGAGATGGAATTTATGGCGGAATTGAATGCTGAGAAAACCAATATGATGGGTGGCAGCAAATCCGATGGAGCCGTGATTGCAAAATTGGATAAAATGGTAAAAGAAGAAAAATACTTCGATTACTTAGACCAATTGTATTACACTAAAGGAGAAATCTTATTAGAAAAAGGAGATTTTGATGCAGCGCTAAAAAGTTTCTCTAAATCAATAGCTAACAACACTAATAATATAGCTCTAAAGCAAGAGACGTACTATAAATTAGCTTATTTATTCTATGATAAGGAGAAATATGTCAATTCTAAATTTTACTTCGATTCCACATTACAAGTATTAGAAAAAGAAGATCCTCGATATAGAGATGTTAAGAATTACTCTGAAAACTTATCAGAAATAGCTCAAAACATTCAAATGATAAAAATACAGGATAGCTTGCTTAATATGGTGGCTTGGTCTGACAAAAAAATAGTAGAAGTAGCTGAGAAACTGGTAGAAGAAAATCTACTTGCTCGTGAAGGATCAGGAAAAACAGAAACTCCTTCAGGGCGTAAAAGTACAGCTTTAATGAATGGCTTAGGGGGAGGACTAAAGTCTTCAAACTTCTTTGCGTATAGTCCAGTGGCGAAACAACGAGGTCAGATAGATTTCAAAAGCCGATGGGGTGATATAGAATTATCTGATAATTGGAGACGCAGTGACAAATCTGGAATATTCGGTACAGATGAAGAGGAAGTGCCAGAAGAAAAAGTAGCTGAAGATGGTTTCCAAGAAGATGAAATCACACAAATGATTAATAATATTAAAAGTAAAATCCCTTATAGTGCTGAAGCTAAATTAGTCATAAATTCTAAATTAGAGAAAGCATTTTATGAATTAGGTAAAGCATATAGAGATAAGATCCAGAAATATGAAAAAGCAGCTGTTACCCATGAAGAATTATTAAGCCGATTCCCTAATTTTGATAATAAGCTTGATGTTTACTACTACCTCTATCTATCCTATCTAGATCTCAATAATAGTACAAAAGCCAATTACTACAAAGAAAAAATCTTATCGGAATTCCCTGACACAGAATTTGCAAAAGCAATATCTAATCCTAATTATGCAGCAGGCAAGCTTACTGAAGAACAAAAACTAAATAAGTACTACGAAGAGACCTATGAGTTATTCGAAAAAGGTGATTACCAAAGTACTTTTACAAAGGCAGAACAGTCAGAACAAATATTTGGTAAACAGAATAACTTAAAACCAAAGTTTGCATTGGTAAAAGCAATGTCTATTGGTAGCATCGAAGGTAAAGGGCCATATATTACAGCTCTAAAAGATGTTATCACCCGTTTCCCGAACACTCCAGAAAAAGCAAGAGCGGATGAAATTCTTAGATTCTTGCAAGGCGACAAAGACGCTTTCACAGGTATTGACATCGAGGAAGTAGACGATATCTTCTCTGTAGAAGACCAAAAGTTGCACTATGTCGCTGTTGTATTATATGGAGTTACACCTGCCAAGGTGGTGGAAACCAAAATACAGGTTAGTAATTATAACAAGCAATACCACAAATTGAAAAAACTCCAACTTGGAGAATCTCCTCTTGATCCTAAAAAGGATACAGAAATCGTACTTATAAGAAGATTCGAAAACAAAGAGAAGGCAATGGAGTACTATAATGAAGTAATGAAATCAAAAGAAGAATTCATATCTGGTGAGATAGCTGGATACACTATCTACCCTATCACCCAGCGTAACTATCGTAAGATGATCATCGAACGAACTGACGCGAGGTATAGAGTATGGTTTGAGAAAAATTACCTTAATAAATAAACGGAAACCACATCGGGGCACATCGCCCATTCGCAATAGAATTACATAGTTTATATGAGTGCTTTCTGGAAATTAATTCATCGTGTAAGAAAGTACAAAGGCTATTTTGGATTGAGTATATTCTTCAATGTTCTATTGTCGATATTCACTGTCGTAAGTATCCCTGTGATTATTCCATTTTTTCAGATTCTATTTGACAGAATTCCTTCCACCTCTTCAACTGAATCACTTGAAG
>CAXBGT010000101.1:0-19775 GCA_963975265.1 uncultured Saprospirales bacterium | reverse complement strand
GCAAACGCCCGCCGTAGCATTTAATGTTATAGCTTGGCTTGCTCGATAGAGCAAACACGCGGGAAATTAAATGATACTTCCCAATTTCTTAATTCAAAACCAAAGCCTTAGCAAACGCCCGCCGTAGCATTTAATGTTATAGCTTGGCTTGCTCGATAGAGCAAATACGCGGGAAATTAAATGATACTTCCTAATTTCTTAATTCAAAACCAAAGCCTTAGCAAACGCCCGCAGTGGCATTTAATGTTATAGCTTGGCTTGCTCGATAGAGCAAACACGCGGGACATATCCCGCTTCGCTTTTAGATAATTCAATGTTTGGAAGCTTTGCATTTAGAGTTCCGACCGATTTGCTGTTAGATAGCTTGATGTACAACCGCTTCGCTTTTGGACTATTCGATGTTTGCTTACTTTGCGTGCAGTGAGTAGACTATCACAATTTGACTTCTTAGAGACAAAATTCATATTGAATTACTGAAAAACTTTATACACTCTTTATAATGCTATTGTTTACTTGACATTCTCCTAGACTCTCCATATCTTTGATAATCAGTTAAATATCGAAATATGAAACATCTAATAACTTTATTCTTTCTTTCAATTTCTGCAATCGCATATACACAGACTGCTCCAGATTTTCAGATTACAGATTCTGATGGTGTAGTTCATAATTTATATGCAGACCATTTAGATCAAGGACAGACTGTTGTGCTCAAGTTATTTTTCACAACTTGTCCACCCTGTATTCAATTAGCCCCATGGATGGAAGAAAAATATCAAAACTGGGGAGCTGGACAATTCGATGTTGAGTTTATCGAATTAAGCATACTAACTAGCGACTCCAATGCTGATGTAGCGCAATACAAAATAGACAGAGGAATCACTTTTCCAGGTGCTGGATTCGATGGTGGGGGAAAAGATGCAGCTGAAATATATAAATCTGGGCAATTTGGACCATACTTCGGTACTCCAAGCTTAGTTATAATCGCTCCAAACGGATCTGTCAATCAAGGGTTTAGTTATGATGATTTTGATAGTTTGATAGCGGCAACTGGGGCAACTGGCATGTCAGGAGGTGGAGGCGGGACCGATGAGGTTACAACTTATAACGTCAGTTCTACAATCCCCACTACATCTGTCCCTGACAATTTAAAATACATACTCAAGCCAGCGAATGCGGATAATCCTACCTATGATATTTTGGCAATCACTGGAGGGGTTTTAAACTTCGATTATCCATCTCTTGCTTTCCCAGAGCTTGAGGATCCAGTTATTGTAATTGAAGTAGAAGGAGACATTGTTGACAATACAGTAAAGCCACACGATCTTGTACAAATCCGAAAACATATTCTAGAGTTAGAACCATTTACAGAAGAGTATCAATTGCTAGCTGCAGATCTTAATTCTGACGGCCAGATTAAACCACATGATTTATTGACACTTCAAAAAGCTTTACTTGGATTGATAACAGAATTCCCTAACGGTACTCCATCTTGGATCTCCATTCCTGCGGAGATTTCACTTACAGAAAGTTTGGGCAATACAATAAATTTGGACTTTCAATTGATTAAAGTAGGAAATGTAGATTGATTTCGATTTGCTGACTTTTCTTATTTGACTTGATTGTACTATTTATATAGTTGATCTAATCTTCTTTCTTATATTTATCAGATGCAAAAGACTTCTGATAATCTCAAATGGTACGAACGAATTCCTCATGCGCTAACTATGCTATTTGGCATCATCATTTTTGTGACTATACTCACCTATTTGATACCCTCAGGAGCATTTGAAAGAGAATTGATCGATGGAAGAAATCGTGTAATCCCTGGATCATTCAAAGCCTTTGATAAAAACACACCAATCAATCTATTGGAAATGTTCACCGCAATCCCGCTAGGGTTTAAGGCAGCTGTGGAGGTTATCTTTATTGTTCTTGCTGGTGGGATCATGTTCGGCATTATGGAAAAATCAACTACTGTCGAAAATGCAGTTGGCTCTCTTGTTAAAAAACTAGGCCTAAAGAACAAGTACTTAATCGTAGTGATTATGACTTTTCTATTTGGCTTTCTAGGCGTAGCCGTAGGATATGAAAACAATATTGCCATGGTTCCAATAGCAGCGGTACTAAGTTTGGCATTAGGTGGTGATTTAATTCTTGCTGCAGGAATTTCAGTAGGCGCCATGACCATTGGTTTCGGGCTCTCTCCTATCAATCCGTATACCGTTGGCACAGGTCATAAGATTGCAGAACTTCCTCTTTTTTCAGGTTATCTTTTGAGAAGTATTCTGTGTTTTACTGCGTTAAGTTTGATGGCATTTTATAATGTAAGATATTTTAAAAAGATCATAAAAGATAGATCCAAGAGTTTAGGATTAGGACTAAATGAAGACGGAATCAACTTATCAAAATCGATCACCGAATACTCGATGAGTTCTCAAAACTGGATGGTTATTGTCACTTTCTTAGCGGGAATTGGTGTTATCTTATATGGTGTATTTACTTATCAGTGGTACCTGAATGAACTCTCCGCTATCTTTCTTATCGTAGCTCTAGTGAGTGCATTGATCTCTAAAATGGATGGTAACATGATAAGTGAGACCGTTCTTAATTCTGTATCACTAGCCGCTCCTGGTGCATTTATGGTAGGATTTGCTGCCACGATCAAAGTACTCATGGAAATGGGAAATATTGGCGATTCAATTTCAAATAACTTGGCTGAGTTATTACAAGGCTTACCTCTATATATAGCAGCTATCTCTATGTCTGTATCACAGTGCGTGATTAACTTATTTATCCCTTCTGGAAGTGGCCAAGCATTAGCAACACTCCCTATCATGCTACCATTAGGTGAAGTACTTGGACTCACTAGACAGACGACTATTCTGGCTTTCCAAATTGGAGATGGAGTCACTAATCTTATCAACCCTACACTCGGTGGATTAGTTGCCATGTTAGCTATGTGTAGAGTCCCACTCGATCGTTGGTTTAGGTTTATTTTTCCTATGGTCGGAATTATTGTTATTATATCATGGATGTTTTTACTTATTGCTGTTGGAATCGGTTATTCATAAATGTACATATTCTTAAAAATAAAGAAGGTGTCGTCTCAACTAAGAAATGACACCTTCTAATCAACTGCTTAATATTACAACTATGAAAATAATACTAGCTTATTATGGAAGTAATACTTGACTCACAACATGAATCACTCCATTATTAGCCTGTACATCTGTAACTACTATTTTAGTATTTCTATCATTTGCATCTGTGATGCTAGCACCATCTGAAAGATCAATTGTAAATTCAGCTGCTCCAAAAGTTGCAACTACTTGACCATCCGTTAGATCGCCTGCTCTTACATTAGCTCCATTTACTACGTGGTATTGCAGAACAGCATTCAATGTAGCATCATCAATATCACCTAATCCACCCGCGCTCAATTCTGTTAGTAAATCTCCGAATGCATCATTAGTAGGTGCAAAAACTGTAAATGGACCTTCACCAGATAAAGTACTTACATAGTCAACACCTAAACTTTCTCTCGTAAGTGCAGATACCAATGTACTGAATGTAGGATCCGCTGTTGCAAATGTTACTACTGTTGGCAATCCAATTACTGCATCAACAATATGAATTACTCCATTAGAAGCATCGATATCTGCAGTTGCTACTGAACTTCCACCATTGATTGTAACTCCACCGTCAGTAGAGATGTACATATTCATTGCATTTCCACCTGCACCAGAAGCAGATGATTCTACATAACCTGTGGTAAGTCCAGTTGATAAATTCTTACCGCCTACTACATGATTCAATAAAATGTTTTTCAATAAATCCGCTGGTACGTCAGCTACTGAAGCAAAACCGTTATCAGTTAAAAACTTATCAAATGCTGCATTTGTTGGAGCAAATACTGTAAAAGGTCCAGCTCCTTCTAGAGTAGATACTAAGTCTGCTGCGCTTAGTGCAGCCACCAAAGAACTTAAATCATCTGTTTCGGAAGCTAGGGCCGATATTGTTTTTGGATCATCAACATCATCTCCGCAAGAAACAAAGCCAAGTGATATCATCAATAATGCAAATCCAAATAATCTTAATGTTTTCATATAAATATTTTTTTAATTTAAAATTTCTACTTATAGATATGCATTTCAGTCCAAAAAGGTTGTACCAAAAACATAACAATTGTTTGTATTTTATTTACAATCCGAACCAATAACCACATAACTAACTGACTGCCTGTTGTTTGTTTTGTTTAATCATTTATGAAAATAATTAAACAAAATTTACGAAATATCTACTCCTTATTCAAAATTGACTAATTAATCCTTCCAATAAAATTGGGCTTTGTGCTAATAATTCTGAAAAAGACTCGTCCAAAAGACTTGTTCCAGCCAATTAAAAAACTACAATTCACACTGACCGTTTTACTTTTTCTATTTTCGGCACAGATTAAAAGATATCTACTAATAAAAACTGGTAAAAGTTTAAAATTATGACTGCAAATCAAATCCTTACCAAGCTTGTTTCATTTCCTGTTCTTGGAGGAGAATCCAATCTTTCAATTATGAATTGGATCAAGAATTATATAGAAGATTTTGGAATAGTAACACATCTCGTACCGAACGAAGAAGGAACAAAAGCTTCTCTTCATTGTAGAATTGGACCAGCTGTTGATGGCGGTGTTATTTTATCTGGTCATATGGATGTAGTACCCGTCGAAGGACAAGATTGGCATACCGATCCATTTGTACTGACTAATGGTGGTGATGGGAAATTGTATGCTCGTGGTTCTTGCGATATGAAAGGATTCTTAGCTTGTTGCCTTGCTGTATTGCCAGAAATGGTAAAAGAAGATCTCAAGACTCCTATTTATTTCGCATTCTCATATGATGAGGAGATTGGTTGCTTATCGGCTCCTGAGTTAGTAGAACATATCAAGTCTACTTATACTGAAAAGCCAAAATATGCCATCATCGGAGAACCTTCAATGATGCAACCTATCGTAGGGCAGAAAGGAATCTGTGTCATAGAAACAATAGTTAACGGCTCCGCAGGACATAGTAGCAGAATTAGACAAGAAGTTAGTGCCATACATGAATCTGCAAGATTGATCATCTGGCTCGAAAGCAAGATGAATGCACTTGTAGAAGCAGGCAGAGTAGACAATCGATTTACTCCTCCACATTCTTCTCTTCATGTGGGTCAGATCAATGCAGGTATTGCACCGAATGTGATTGCAGATAAATCTCTCTTCAAATGGGATGTCAGGGTTATTCCTCAAGATGTCACTGAAGATATTATTGCTGAATTCGAAACTTACTGCCGAGAAAGAGAATCAATCTTAAGAGAAACATTCCCTGAATTCGAGATCAAAAACGCACAACATCATCCTCCAGTACCACCACTTGACACAGATGAATCAGATGATATAGTAGCTTTAATAAAGTCTATTTCTCCAATCCAAGAAACGGGAACTGTAGCATATGCCGCAGAAGCTGGACAATTTTCAAATGGTGGATTCCAATCTGTGATTTGCGGTCCAGGGTCTATTGCTCAGGCACATAGAGCTAATGAATTTATTGAGATCGAACAGTTGGATATGGGAGTGGAGATGATACGGAAACTGGTTGGCAAGCTAGCCATTTAGCATTTTCTCTTACTTGAATAGAAAGGGGAATTCACAAGTTGCAAATCCCTAAAGAATAGTCACTCTCAAATCTTCACTTGTAAATAGACACCCCATTTTTAGTCGTTTTATCGTAAAAACAGTGCAGAGGATTCAAAACTTTCATTGCCTCTCGCTAGTAATTGTTTTTATCTCAGTATGCGACGCAGATAAATACACTTTAGTTTATTTCTAATTGTATTTATCTATCAAAAGAAAAGATCGAAGAACTTTAAAATTCCGATCAGAAACAAAGTCTATTAACATTTATTTACAACGATGTTTACTTTTACTAAATTCGTAGAATATAATCTCAGCATTCAGTTTTTAGATGAGGCGATCCTGTACAGCGATTTGTTTACGTCGTGATCTAAATCAATTTTTACTATTTTCATCACTGCTCAACACTGCCTTAGTAGTCCCTGTCAACGGATGACTCCCGTCTGCCCCCCTATCCGTATAAGTAGCAGTCACCACCATCACCTTTCCTTCACTGTTTTTAGCAGGCAGAATCGTGCCTTCTGGAGCCATTCTATCAGTTTCATCTTCTTCGGCAAGAGAGAGAATATACCTAATCATCTTTTTCACATCGGCAGGTTTTGCTTCACTGTTTGCAGGCATTACGTTTTCGCCCCATACGCCCGTTCCACCATTTATAATTTTACTTCTTAGGTAACCTTTGCTATTCCAATCTGATTTATACTTCTCAGCAATTTCAGAATACGAAGGTCCGATTGATGCTTCAGTTGCTTTATGACAGGATCTACAGATACTCGTTTTGACCAATGATTCACCTAATGATACATCTGAGACTTCTTGATGCCCTTTGGCAACACTAGCCTCATCATATCCATCTACATAATCCACGGACACATATATTTTCGACAGATCTATTTCTTGTCCATCTTCTTCATCGTTTACCTTCACTTTGTAGGATACTGGCAAATTTGATTGATAAGTACTGCTATCTACACCTTCTAGTTCAATAGAAATCTCAGGTCGAGTGTTGCCACTTACTATGTTCACGAAACCGCTGGTCGTCACCAACCCTTGTTTATCTTGGACAGATACAGTAGCCTTAAACATGCCAGGCTCAGAGTAAGTAGCCGCTCCAATTGCCTGAGTTGATGTTTGAATAACACCATTCCCAAAATCATATTTATAAATCAAACTACTTAATTCAGGATCAGCTGCATCAGCTCTAAAAACTACAGTCAGGGGTAATTTCCCAGAAGTGACACTCGCACTAAATTCATTAATTTTTGGCGCTCTATTTCCTTGATTATATGCTACCACTGATAAGCCTGAATCATCATTCTGTACAAACCAACCTGTGCCGTATTCCAGAAGATACAGTTGACCATTTGGTCCCATTTCCATATCGATAAGGTTGTTCAACTTGACATCAGAAGCGAATGGCTCCATCCTGCTATATGATCCGTCAGTATTTAGGGATACAGCTTTCATCCAACCTCTCATCCAATCATAAATAATCACTTTTTCGTTATATGCTTCAGGTAATTTGTTATCTCCTGTGTAATCATCATAATAATAGGTCGGTCCAGCCATTGCATTCCGTCCGCCACTTTCAAGGCCAGCGAAATCAGTTGATTTATCGTAAGGATAATAGACGAATGCCTTTTGAGCAGGTGGCAGTTCTATTAGCCCTGTGTTGTTTCTTGAGTCATTGATAGGAGCGGCTGGATCGAATGCCTTTCCTGATTTTCCCGTAGCATAATCATAATCTACATATGGCTTATTATCTCCGATAAATAGAGGCCACCCATAATTACCCGGCTCTCTAGCCTGCCCTATTTCATCATACCCTTTTGGCCCTCTTTCCTTTCTATCATCCTGGGCGTCAGGGCCTACATCACCCCAATAAACATATCCTTTGTGAGAATCTACTGATATTCTATATGGATTCCTATGCCCCATTGTGTATATTTCTGGTCTTGTTTTTTCTGTCCCAACAGGAAATAGATTGCCTTCCGGAATAGAATAACTTCCATCTTCTTCTACTTTGATTCTCAGAATTTTCCCTCTTAGATCATTTGTATTTCCTGATGATCTTCTTGCATCGTATTGTTTCTTTCCTGGCAGATCATTCAACGGAGCATAGCCTTCATTTACAAAATCCACGTCTGGCTCGTCAAATGGTGTCGAGTTATCACCTGTAGATAAGTACAGTAATCCACCTGGACCAAAAGCAATCGAACCACCTGTGTGACAGCATATTTGTCTATCACTTTCAACATCCAAGATTACTTGCTCACTATCCATCTGAAGTTTGTCATTCTCAAATTTGAATCTAGATAATCGATTCACTGCTAGTTCACCAGTTGGAGCATAAAATGTGTATATCCAGTTATTCTTAGCAAAGTTTGGATCGGCCTGAAGTCCCATGAAGCCTTCTTCAGCATTCACACCTTCGATCCCTGTATCGTCGTATACATCAAGATTTCCAACGTCTAATAGCTCCTTAGTATCCGCTTTATATAATTTCAAATCTCCTCCTCTTTCAGCTATCAACACATCCAAATTGGGAAGAATTGCCATTTCAGTTGGTTCATCAAATTGACCTGTTGATAAGGCTACTTTTGAGAAGCGATCACTCGATATCGGAGCGGCAGTTCTAGCTTTTGAGTAGTCCAAACTTTTGTTATCGCCAGTTGCATATTTAAGCCCTTCCAGCAAATGCCTCATGAAAAATTCTTCCTTGTAGCTCTCGTGGGTATGCCCCAATGCTGTATAAAAAGATCTCCCTCCGTCGTACTCATGATACCATGCCATTGGATGATTGGGACCATTTTCTCCACCTTTGTAAGTGGATTCGTCTATAGTAAGAAGTACATTGACATTTGGGTTGAGCATTTTCAAATTATATAGCTCATCAGTTCTTATCCATTCTCTAGGAAGAAAGCTTGTGGCAGCAAAATTGGTATCCTGAACCACAAATGTCGCTTCTTGAATTACTGGATGACTGATAAAACTCGCACCTGCCAACTTACCATACCACTCCCAATCGTATTCTGTATCTGAGGCGGCATGTACTCCTACGTATCCTCCACCTGACTGAATGTATCTTTCAAAAGCTTTTTCTTGCACAGTATTAAGTACATCTCCTGTGGTGTTGAAAAACACTACAGCGGCATATTCTTCAAGGTCTTGCTCATTGAAAAAAGAAGGATCAGATGTAGTTTTCACTCGGATACTATTTTCCGAACACATTTTTTCAATTGCTTTTCCTCCATCCACTATACAGTCGTGATGATAGCCAGCTGTTTTAGTGAATAATAGAATTTTAGCATCTCCAGAACGTCTTTCATTAGAACATGACAACAAAAAACTAATTATTAGAAACAGAAATAAATATTTATTAGAAAGGGTATATTTTCTCTTCGTCCTAATTAATTTAAAGTACCTCACAAGTGCCTGACCATGTATTCTCATATAACATATTTTAGTAAGTGTCTTTTCAAAACAATCTCAAATATAAACAATCAAATATTAATATAGCCCGCATACTGCCAGTTGTGTGCAGAACATATTGCACTTATTGCACTTATTGCAATAATGTAAAAAATTTAATAATAATGTCATTATTCTTCTCGCAATTTCTGTCTTGCCAGACTGGCAACTTTTTCCAGCTTAGGTATCTTCATTGAAAGTGCCAAGCAATAATCATGTTCATTTTCACTAAATGAAAAGTAGCAAAAATGCTCGAATAGTAATGCATATTTTCCACAAAACGGGACCTCCTCGGATAAAACGCTAAAAAACAGTGCTTCTTAGTGTTCCTACTTGCGGCTCTTATGCCTCGTGATATGGACTCGGTTCCCTAACTATCTCGATGCTATCGAGATTCCTGCGGACCGATCGTTCTTATCTACTTCACTTGCTCATTTTCTACGAAGGCCGATCAATTATTATGACTTTTAGATTCCAATTTCAAGAAAAGTCACCATCAACAATACTAATGTCTCACTTTTTAAGCGATTTATTCTACACACCCTCCAGTTTCATATCAAGCATATAATTTATCTTTACACACCAATAAATTTTACTAATCCGTATTAGTATGCTACTATTTTCATCAATCCTATTTTACCTTTTTCTTCATCTACCAACCTAACAATGTATATCCCTGAATGTATGCCACTTAGATCGATAACCCCTCCATGTTTTACACTATTAGATTGGATTATTAGCCTACCATCAATATCAATTACTTGAAGGTTATAACTTTCATCAATTATTTGATTTACCAAAAGTTGTTTTTGAACTTGGTTCCAAATAAGTATCTCAGTTATATCATATGATTCAACGCTTGTTGAGCAATCTATATCACTGATGTCAACTTCAAAATCTAGGGATTCATCTGTGCAGGTGTTTACAAATGTTAGCACAATGACTTGGTCTGTACCACACTCAAAAGGTCCAATATCAAAATTGGTAGATTGCTCCGTTAATACTGTATACAAGTCTCCATTCATAAAAACCTCGAGATTACATCCATTCAGAAGAGAAATAATCACATCTACATCAATATTGATAAAACCTTGATCGATAAAATCAGTGATAATAATATCGAATATGTTATTGAAGTTATCACAACAAACTGTGCCATAATCTACCCCTGATGTGCAATCATTATCATTAACATCATGAATAACAAATTCGAATTCTGTAGTACAATCTGCCTCCAAACCATACAATGTAACGGGTAAATCAGCATATGAAAATGTGCCATAGCTATTACCGTTTCCATTGACGATGAATTGATCACTTGTATATTCATATTCGAAATCTAACTGGAGATCGAAAACACTGCCTTCGCATGCAATAACTGTTGCCATGACATCGTCAATCCAACAATCACCTGCGGGTGGTATAAAGCAAGGGTTTTCTATATCTCCAGCTATAAAACATTCATAATTATCATTTTCAAAAATTGAAACCAGGAAATATTGAGATTCTGTATTTGCGATCTCAATTGTAAGTGGAATTTGTGCAAATGGTGCATTTCCTTGTGCTATTATTTCATTTATTTGATCATAGATAATATAGTCGTAGAATTCATTTGTATTTCCTGAATAATCGAAATCAATAGTGAGAATAAATTCATCATCTACACATTCTGTAGCGCTAAGGTTTATATCAGATAATTCACAACCATCCTCTCCTTCATAACATGGATTTTCTAGTTCTATTTCAATACAGCAGTCTGCATTGTCATTATCACAAACAGTGATGGAAAAGTATTCTGTAAATGGTGGAATAATGTCAAAATCATACCAGCTATCTTCTTCGTATTCTACAAACAATTGGAATTCACCGTTGATAAATATATCATATCCTACTTCACTCGTATTTTCTCCATCAATCAACCATTCTGTGATGATCATTCCATTTTCACATACTGGGTTTTCTCCAAAATCTAAGGTAGTCATTTGACATTGAGCGCCTTCACAACAAACAGGATCTAGTTCTGCGAAATTGGTACAATCATTATTATTTACATCTTGAACCACAAATTCATATTCTGTCTCACAATCTCCCGAGAATCCTTCGATTGATATCGGAAGGTCAGAATAATTGAAAAGACCATAATTCATGCCATTTCCATTAAGCATAAATTGATCACTTGTATTGTTATACTCAAAATTAATTGTCACTGAAAATTCATTATTTATATTGCAATCACTTGTCGTAACTGATATTTCCCCTATAGAACAATCTTCTCCCTCTTCATAACATGGATTCTCTAGATCGCCTGATATGAAACATCCATCATTATCATTTTCGAAAATCGAGACTACAAAATATTGAGACTCTGTGTTTGAAATTGTTATTGAGAATGGAAGCTGAGCAAATGGTTCAAGTCCTTGTGCTATGACTTCATTAAGTTGATCGTAAATAATGTAATCATAGAAATCATTCGTCGTTCCAGAATAATCGAAGTCGATTGTCAAGTCAAAAGAGCCTTGATTACATTCTGAGGGGTCCAAAATCAAATCTAGAAATTCGCAATCTTCACCTTCACAACAAATAGGACCCAGTGCTGTAAAATTGGTACAATCGTTATTATTTACATCATGAACCACAAATTCATATTCTGTCACACAATCTCCCGAGAATCCTTCGATTGATATCGGAAGGTCAGAATAATTGAAAAGGCCATAATTCATGCCGTTTCCATTGAGCATAAATTGATCACTGGTATTGTTGTATTCAAAATTAATTGTTACTGAAAATTGGTTATCATTGTTACAGTCACTTGAAGTCGCAATTATTTCTCCAATAAAACATGATTCGCCTTCATAACATGGATTGTCTAATATTGCTTCTAAGCCACAAGTCTCATCTTCGCTATCATTCACAGAAACTACTAGAGTAGTTTCCGCTGCATTTTCTACATCAAAACTAATAGGCAGTTCAGAATATAAAGCAGATCCTGTAATATTGATATCTAGAAATACATCGTACACCATGTAGTCAAATGTTCCACTTGTATTAGAATAATTGAAATCAAAATCAAGTGAAAATATTCCGTTTTGACATTCTGTTGCTCCTATAACTAAGTCAGACATTTCGCACTGTGATTCTTCTTCATAACACGGATTTACAAAATCTCCATCTATACCACAGTCATTATTATCATTTTCAAAGATAGACACTACAAAATATTGGGATTCAGTATTTGATATAGTTACTGTGAGTGGAATTTCGGTGAATAGTACAAATTCCTGGATAACTATCTCATTCAACTGATCATATATAAAAAGATCAAAAAAGTCATTTGTATTTCCAGAATAATCAAAATCAATGACCAGATTAAAAGATCCATTTTCGCAATCTGAAGGATCTAATATTAAATTTGAGAATTCACATTCTGGGACATCACAACATACAGGCTCAATGCCTGTGAAGTTACTACAATCATTATCCTCGAGGTCTGTTACAATGAATTCATATTGTGTCTCACAGTCCCCAAGTAATTCAGAAATTGTTATTGGCAAATCAGAGTAGAAAAACTGACCATAATTTTCCCCATTTCCAACGACCGTGAATTGTTCACTATTATTCTCATGAGCAAAAGTTAATATAACATCGAAATATCCTGCCTCACAATCTTGTATTGTTGCTTCTATCTGCCCAATAACACATGGATCACTTATACAAGGATTGTCAAAAAAGCTTTCTAATGCACAATTATTATTTTCTGAATCCGTAATGACGATGCCTATGCCGCTTAGGTCACTACTTATATTTATTGTTAAAGGGAGTTCCGTATAATTAGCGTTTCCATCCACAACACCTATCAAATCATACAAGAAGGATTCTGATGTGTTACTATAATCAAAATCAATTGTTACATCTACGAATCCTCCATCACAATCCGAAGTAGTAATCACAAGCCCTGACATAATACAATTACCTTCGCAACAAACTGGCCCCAACTCTACAAAGTCAGAACAATCATCATTAATTTCATCTGTAATAACAAATTCATATTCAGTATCGCAATCTGCATTTAATGTAAATAGAGTAATTGGCAGGTCAATATATTGGTAAGTACCATAATTTACTCCATTTCCTACTATGTTGAATTGATTTGTTACATTTTCATATTCAAAATTGATCTCTACATCAAAGTCACCTCCTTCACAGGCAATAACAATTGCGGTAACTTCACTAATAGAACATTGACTAAAAGTTGCATTTGAGTTGAATAGGAAACAAAAAAAGAAAGATAATGAAAGTAGTGATTGTTGAGTCTTCATAGTAAAATGAATAGTTTTGTTTTGAAATGAATTATAAAACTCATTTCTTGAAATAGAACTAACTGTATTGCAAAACCATGAAATTGCTTCCACATTTATAAGAGAAACATATATCATTTTTCGCTGCTTACAAATTACAAAATACTGATATTTCTATAAAATATATTTCAAAACATCAAAAAATAAATTACCAGTATCAATGAAAATAAATCGCATCATCATAATCTTGCTAGGTATTTTAATCATCTCAATAAGTGCCCAATGGACCGTAGAAATAGGAAATATTCCAATTACAGGTCAGACATTATCTATTTTGATCCTTGCATTCTTTTTTAAGCCGACAGAGATGTTTATTACATCTTTTACATATGTGTTTTTAGGAGTGTTGGGATTGCCTATTTTCGCTGATGGAGAATCAGGTTTAGAGAAATTAATAGGAGGAAGTGGAGGTTTTTTAGTTGGATTTATAATCAGTAGTACGATCATATCATATCTATTTCAATTTTCCAAATCAGTGGGTTGGCTCACAATTTCGTCGTTAACAAGCCTTGGAACAATAATTATAATATTATTTGGAGTAGGAAGGCTAACTACAATATATGGTATAGAAAAAGGAATTGAATATGGATTCGCCCCTTTCTGGCTAGGGGCTTTAGTGAAAATATTAATCGGTACAATCATAACTTATTATACAAGAGAATATGTAAATCATCTGTCGAAGAAGTAAATAATAACCATCCGTTAAATGTCTTCTCATTTGGAAAAAAAAACTTTTGTTAGCTTTGCAATCTTTTAGTCAAGAACATTACTATTCTTAATTGAATAAAACATAAAGATCACATATGTCTAAGAACTTATTAATTGTCGAGTCACCAGCAAAGGCAAAAACAATTGAAAAATACCTAGGGAAAGATTTCAAAGTAAAATCTAGTGTTGGTCATATTCGTGATCTAGCCAAAGGTGATCAAGGAATTGATATTGAAAATAACTTCGAACCTACATACGTGATCTCTCCAGAGAAAACCAAAGTGGTTAAAGAACTAAAAGAAGCTGCGAAAAAAGCGGATACCGTTTGGTTAGCGACGGATGAAGATCGTGAAGGAGAAGCTATATCATGGCACCTTTGCGAAGTATTAGGATTAGATGTAAAGACAACCAAGAGAATTGTATTCCGTGAGATTACCAAATCTGCGATCACTAAAGCGGTAGAAGAGCCTAGGACCGTGGATCAAGATCTTGTAAATGCTCAGCAAGCAAGAAGAATTCTTGATAGATTAGTAGGGTTCGAGCTTTCTGGAGTTTTATGGAGAAAGGTCAGAGGTAAATTATCAGCTGGAAGAGTACAATCTGTCACTGTTAAGTTAATCACAGAAAGAGAGAGAGAAATTACAGCTTTTAATTCTACTCCTTTCTATCGAGTGGCTTCTGTATTTACAGTGAAAAATTCATCCGGTAATTCAGTAGAACTTAAAGCAGATTATGCTCCAAGGTTTGACGATATGTCCGGAGCAAGGGCATTCCTTGAGGATTGTAGAAATGCAAATTTTAAGATTGCGGATATAATCAAAAAACCGACTAAAAAGAAACCTGCCGCTCCTTTTACAACCTCTACCCTGCAGCAAGATGCAAGTAGAAAATTAGGATTCTCAGTAAACAGAACGATGCAGAATGCTCAGCGACTCTATGAAGCTGGACACATATCATATATGAGAACAGATAGTGTCAACCTATCGACTCAAGCAATGGGACAAATAGGTGATCAAATCAGAAAAGAATTTGGAGCCGAATACCATAAAGAAAGAGTATACAAATCTAAGTCTAAAGATGCACAAGAAGCTCACGAAGCGATCAGACCTACTGATGTGAATGTAAAAGTTGCAACGGAAGACAGAGACCAACAAAAAATATATGATTTAATCAGAAAGAGAACGATAGCTTCTCAGATGACTGATGCAGAGATTGAGAAAACAACTGCTAAAATTGGTATCTCAACTCGTCCTGGTGATTTCTTAGATGCAACTGGCGAAGTATTGACATTTGAAGGGTTCCTTAAAGTATACATGGAATCTATTGATGACGACGACAGTGAGGATGAAGGAGAAGGAGAAGCAAAAGGAATGTTGCCACCACTTTCTGTTGGACAAGGATTACCACTTGACAATATGATCGGAATAGAAAGATTCACAAGACCACCAGCTAGATATACTGAAGCAGCACTTGTGAAAAAACTAGAAGAACTTGGTATCGGTAGGCCATCTACTTATGCAGCTACTATTACAAAGATAATGGATCCCGCAAGAGGATATGTCACCAAAGAAAGTAGAGATGGAGAAGAAAGAAAATATGACCATCTGGAACTCAGAAATGGCGAAATCAAAGAGACAATAAAAACTGAAATTACTGGAGCAACTTCAAATAGATTGTATGCATCAGATATGGGATTACTAGTTGTAGATTTCTTATCAGAACACTTCAGTGATGTCATGAATTACCAATTCACTGCTGAAGTGGAGGATAAATTAGATGAAGTAGCACAAGGTAAAAACGAGTGGAGATCACTTCTTAAATCGTTCTATGAGCCGTTTCACAAGACAGTTGAGGATACCAAAGAAAATGCAGACAGAGCAAGTGGAGAAAGAATTTTAGGAAAAGATCCTGAAACGGGAAGAACGGTATTGGTTAGAATGGCAAAATTCGGTCCTGTAGCGCAGATAGGAACTCCTGAAGAATTGGGAGAAGATGAAAAAGCGAAATTTGGAAATTTCAAGCCAGGACAGTCTCTAGAAACGATCACCTTTGAAGAGGCTATGGAGCTATTTGGTCTTCCTAAAACCTTAGGCGAATATAAAGGTCAAGAGGTTATCATAGCAAGAGGAAGGTTTGGACCATATATCAAGTTTGGTGAGATGTTTGTGAATCTTGGTAGAGCCGTTGATCCATTAGAAATAGAAATGGACAAAGCACAAGAACTTATTGATATCAAGATTATAGAAGAGTCCCCTATCGGAACTTACAAAGGCATCTCATATACAAAAGGAGCTGGAAGATTCGGACCATTTTTAAAATATGATGGATTTTTCGTCAATATCCCAGCAAGGTTTGATGCTGACAATCTTACACAAGAAGAACAACACGAACTCATCGAGGCCAAGCTGGTAAAAGAAGCAAATAGATTTATCCACAGATGGGAAGATGAAAAGTTAGCTATCGAAAATGGACGATGGGGACCATTCATAAGATGGCAAAAAAAGAGCATCAAGCTTCCTAGAATTGATGGGAAAGCTATGGATCAAGAAACAGCAACCAAAATGACGCTGGAAGAGGTGAAGAAGCTCGTAGAGGCTGAACATCCAACAGCGTTCAAGAAGAAAACAAAAGCTAAGGCTAAACCGAAAGCAAAAGCAAAGGCTAAGCCTAAGGCGAAGAAATAAGAGTAGTTGTTAGTTGTCAGTTGTTGGTTTATTGATGGAACAATTGATCAATGATATTGTATTCTGATGTTGATTGCATGTATAACAGCTATTTCTCATTGTTTAGAGTTCAACTTGCTAACTTGACTAGCCCATTTTATTTTTACAATTCAAAATTCGCAATTCAAAATTGATTCATAATGAGTAATCCAAAGCAACAACTCACGCTCCGCAAAAAGATTGGTCTTGGATTCCAACTGATTGGAATTGTTCTACTTTTAATCAATGTATTTCACACAGCAAGGACAGGAGTCTCCACGACTATGGTAATTCCAATTGGACTTGGTCTTGTTATTGGGGGTATGTTTTTAGTGATTAGGAAATCAAAAACCTAGTTTTTGTCGATAAAAAAAGTAAAAACAACCTATCGTTTTCTTGACTTTATGAAAGGATTTACCCGTATATATCTGCATGCGACTATACCATTTCAAAATGGAATTCGCTGCACCTGTTTTTGCTTTTACCACAAATAATTTAACTCTAAGTAAAACAATTATACCCCTTAATTGTATATACATAGCACCTATAGAGTATCATTTTTAATGAAGGCACCTAACAGTGGAAACTTCAAAGTATATTCAACACTCACATAGATTTTACGAATAATTCGAGATGCATTTAGACGAAGGTAAAAGACAGTTTATAGAATCTTGGGGTCAGTTGGGAATCAACTGGGGCTCAAATAAGACGATGGGTATGGTTCATGCCTTACTCATGATGACTCCCGAGCCAATATGCTCTGACGATATCATGGAGCAGTTAGAAATATCAAGAGGTAACGTCAATACCAATACTCGGACTCTAATTGATTGGGGTCTGGTTCACAAGAAGTTCAAAAAAGGAGAACGTAAGGAATATTTTATCGCTGAAAAAGATGTTGTCACAATTTTCAAAGCTGTTATCTATCAACGTAAGAAAAAGGAGTTAGATCCTATGATAAAAGTGCTCTCAGAAATCAGCAAAGTTGAAGGTGGTTGTAGTGAGTCTGATGAATTTTGTAAAGTTGTCAATGAACTTAGCCAGTTCTCTAATAATGCAGATAAGGTGCTTACCAATTTGATCAATACTGAGCGAAAATGGATTATGGGGGCTTTGATGAAGTTTATGAGGTAGGGAATATTTCGAGGCACTTGCAACGTGATCGATTTAGTCAAGTATAGGACAGTCCTAACAAGCTTAGAGGTTTTGAAAACACGAGTTCCTTTTCACATCTAGCATCTAGCAAAAAAAAACTAAAGTTGCGAAAACAAAAAAGCCACTCAGTCCTGAATAGCTTTCTTGATTCTTATTATGTTTACAGAAATACGATAGATTAATACTTTACCCTTTATAAAAAGGCAACTTCACAATCTCAGCTTCCAAAAATTTCTTACCAAATTTCACTTTGATTTTCTCCCCTATTTTACCCATTTCTCTTGGCAAATACCCCATACCGATTGGAATATCGAGAGAAGGTGATTGAGTACCAGAGGTTACTATACCAATCTCATTTTCTTCTAGGTCGTGGATCGTATAATCATGCCGTGGCACTCGTTTACCATCTACTTTAAACGCAACTAATTTTCTTTTGAGGCCCTCCTCTTTTTGCTTAAGGAAGATTGACTTCGAGCAGAAATCATCCTCTACTTTTAATTTTGTAATCCACCCTAATCCAGCTTCTAGTGGAGAAGTTGTGTCTGAAATATCATTTCCATATAGACAGTAACCCATCTCTAATCTGAGAGTATCTCTAGAACCTAGACCCGCAGGTTTAATTCCGAATTCTTTACCAGCTTCCATTACTGCATTCCATAAAGCTAAGAGGTTCTTAGAATCAACATACAACTCAAAACCTCCACTTCCTGTGTATCCGGTTGCTGATAGTAACACGTTGTCAAGTCCAGCAACTGTAGTCTTCGTAAATGTATAGTACTCTAAAGATGAAGTATCAAAATCCGTTATTTTCTGCACCAACTTTACTGCATCTGGTCCTTGAACAGCCAACAATCCAGTATTATCAGAAATATTGATCATTTTAGCTTCGTGCTTATTCTTGCTTTCCAACCAATTCCAATCTTTCTCAATGTTAGATGCATTAACGACCAACATAAAAGCTTGCTCTCCATCAGCACACATATCTTCAGCTAATCTATAGATCAAAAGATCATCTACTACCCCACCATTATCGTTTGGCATACAACTGTATTGAGCATCTCCTATTTCTAATTTGTATACATCATTACTCGTGACTGATTGGATGAACTTAGCAGCTTCTGTACCACGAATGATAAATTCTCCCATATGTGAGACATCAAAGATACCAACTTTCTCCCTGACACATTGATGCTCGTCAGAGATCGTCGTATAAACGATAGGCATATTATATCCGGCAAATTCAGCCATTTTAGCACCTAGTCCAATATGAACTTCTGTTAGTGGTGTTGATTTCATTATTTAATATTTAGTTTGGTTAGGTTTGTCTTCATTATGCTGCGCAAGATAATTATTTTGATTGAGAAGATGGGGAGTAAATTAGATTGGTTTCATAAGATGATTTGGGTTTCTAACGTGTTCAATCAATTTGCCCGGTATTCTTTATTGTGTCTATGACAATATATAATTGTGTACTGATCAAAATATGACAAACACAGATAATGGCTGACAATGGTAGGGCACTAAATTCTCATATCTTACATATTAAGATCCATTTCCATGCCCGAGCCACTAACAGTCACCCTTATAATCTCAGCTGAGTATAAAAGATCCTAAATTTTGACTACCCCACCGCAACTGGATGGAGCATTAGCCTAAACTTTTCCAACCTAAAGGTCGGAAATCGGATCTTTTTTGTGATAAGGCGTTTTTATG
>CAXBGT010000100.1:0-19792 GCA_963975265.1 uncultured Saprospirales bacterium | reverse complement strand
CCATATTACCACAGATATCTAAAGTACCGTCGCCTACTGGATCGACTGTCCCTTCTATCAAGCATGCACCTGTTCCACCATTTGTATAGTTTAATATTGCTGGTGTAAATGTCTGTAACTCATCACAAGTAATAGTAATATTTGCTGGTGGATCTACAAAGGCAGCCTCTGGTATAGGTTCTACTGTTACTGTCTGACTATGTGTAATCGGTCGTCCACATTCATCTGTGAAGTCCCACATGTATGTGACCATATTACCACAGATATCTAAAGTACCGTCACCTACTGGATCGACTGTCCCTTCTATCAAGCATGCACCCGTTCCACCATTTGTATATGTTAATATTACTGGTGTAAATGTCTGTAACTCATCACAAGTAATAGTAATATTTGCTGGTGGATCTACAAAGGCAGCCTCTGGTATAGGTTCTACTGTTACTGTCTGACTATGTGTAATCGGTCGTCCACATTCATCTGTGAAGTCCCACATGTATGTGACCATATTACCACAGATATCTAAAGTACCGTCACCTACTGGATCGACTGTCCCTTCTATCAAGCATGCACCCGTTCCACCATTTGTATATGTTAATATTGCTGGTGTAAATGTCTGTAGTGCATCACAATCTATAGAACTACTAGCTGGAGGATCTACAAAGGCTGCTTCAGGGATAGGTTCAACCGTTACCGTTTGACTGTGGGTAATTGGTCGACCACATTCATCTGTAAAGTCCCAAGAGTAGGTCACAGAATTTCCACAAATTTCTAGCGTCCCGTCACCGACCGGATCTATTGTTCCCTCAATCAAACATGCACCCGTTCCACCATTTGAATATGTTAATATATCTGGTGTGAAAGTTTGCAATTCATCACAATCAATAGAAATGTTACCTGGCGCATTCACAAAAATCGCTTCGGGAACTGGTGTAACAGTAACCGTCTGACTGTGCATTATAGGTCGACCACAATCGTCTGTGAAATCCCACATATAAGTTACTGAATTACCACAAATATCTAAGGTGCCATCACCTACTGGATCTATTGTTCCCTCTATCAAGCAAGCCCCTGTTCCACCGTTCGTGTAGCTTAATATTGCTGGTGTAAATGTCTGTAATTCATCACAATCAATAGAAACATTACCTGGCGGATTCACAAAACTCGCTATTGGAACTGGCGTCACGGTCACTGTCTGGCTATGTGTAATAGGTCGACCGCATTCATCTGTAAAATCCCAAGTGAAAGTCACTGAGTTGCCACAAATATCTAAGGTACCATCTCCAAGTGGATCAATTGTTCCTTCTATCAGACATGCGCCAGTTCCGCCATTTGTATAGGTCAAAATCGCAGGCGTAAAAACTTGTAATTCATCACAATCGATGGTTATATCTCCTGGTGGATCTACAAATGCAGCTTCCAGCATTGGTTCAACAGTCACAATTTGAGAATGGGTGATTGGCCTACCGCACACATCTGTAAAATCCCAATTAAAAGTTATCGAATTACCACATGGATCATGAATATCAGAAGTAGTTGCATCAACTGATCCACTTATTTCACAAGTTCCATCTTGATCATTTGTATAGTTTAGAGTTTCGGGGGCGAAAGTCAGCCAATCCAAACAGGAAATTGTTATGTCACCTGGAGGATTAATAAATTCATTTGCAGCTCCTACTTCTTGAACTGTTACCATTTGAGAGTACATAATAACTCTGCCACACATATCAGTGTATTCCCAGGTATAGGTAACAGAACTACCACATAAATCAAATGTTCCAACAGAGGTTGGGCTGACAACACCTGTTATGTCACAGGCTCCAGCTGCAGCGTTCGTATATTCTAAATCTAATGGCACAAAAAATTGGGCCGTATCACAATTAATAATACTATCTCCAGGTAAGGTTGTAAATACTGGAAGTGGAATCGGGTCAATAATGATGGTTTGTATATGTTCAACTTCATTGGCACAACTATCAATAAAGGTCCAAGTTCTAACTACAGTTCCTCCATCACACAACGTATAATCATCCACTACATCAGGCATAACTGTACCTGTTCCTGCACAATTATCAGTCCAAGTCAAAGATTCGTCTGGTGTTATATCATCCGCACAATCTATAGTTATATCAATTGGCTCTGCTGTAAATACAGGATCCTCATCATCTTCGAAAGAAATTATCACCTCCTCCAAGGAACAACAACTCGCTAGACAATCAGGTAATGTCCAAACATCTCCCACAATTGGAATTGTAGGATTTTCAGAGGTCAGAAAACTGTAATAGTAGGCTGTAAATTCGCCGCATTTATCATAAGTCAGGGTGGTTGTTAGTCCTTCTACAACTTGTACTACTGTTCCATCTGGACCAACAATTATGATATAATTTGATAGTAGTGGATCTGGATTATTATTACTAACCAAGATTGTGCTTGTTTCATCAGGGCATAGTATTTCCGGATTGGCTGTAATGTCACCGTTTCCAGGACCAGATACAAATACAGTAATACAATTCTGGGCTGGCATATCTGATTCTGGCACACAGGGCAGGTTAGACACGTCTACGCAAAGTTCGTAGCTTCCAGGTGTATCCCAAGTAATATCAAGATTGAATAGCTCTTCACCATCGGTAAACGGTACTCCATCCAAGTAATAATAATATTCCTCTGCACCATCAAGACCAACTATTGCATCCTCAGCTACATAAGTTTCTGTATCGCCTACACAAACTGTTAGAGGACCTGTAAGACCTGTGTCCCAAGGGGTAATTTCTCCATTTCCACACACTCCTTGAACATCGATGGTTACTTTACATGTTGATAAAGCACACCCATCAACCATAAAGTAGTATGTTGCACCTATTTCTAATCCAGAAGCACTAAAGGATTGAGATGTAGGCACTTCAGCCTCTGTATCAAAACAAGATATATTTCCAGATGTGATGCATGAGACAGGATCCCAACCCCCTCCATTCGCTGCTGGACAATTTGCAAACAATGCCATTTGTATTCCATACGTTACAAAGTTATCTAGAGGATTATCTTCACAGAAATTTACTAAAACATCAAACTCTAAAGTTTCGCACCAAACAACAAATGCAAAGAAATTTACATTATTTGGAACTCCACCTTGATTCCCTCCCCCGTCAGATGGAGCCCCAGGACAAAGGTCCTCAGGAATACCACCACCTGAACCATCACCTAAATCTCCAAAATTTTCAGTTGCAGACATAGCAAATTCAAAACCGTCTAAAAGATCTGGGGTACACAAAATACCCGCTGTTTCACAATAGCACCCTACACCGTTGTTATCAGGGTCGTCGCAGGGAAGCACTTCAAATTGAGCATTTATATTTGAAAATGAAAACAAAATAATAAAGAATGAAAGTGTAATAGCTACCGTTGGTATCCTACTCAATTGCATAGCGTTTGATTCTGCAGTAAATCCAAAACACCCCGAGACAAGTCAACTTGAAAATAGCTTGTAATAGATTCATCTTTCCTCTACCCCTAAAGTAAGACTTCACTATGTATTTTCAAGTAATAAACCTATGAGTATAAATCTGCATCTACTATTAATAATTAATACAATTGATGTTTATTAATAATTAAATTAATTCATCTTTTGTTGTTCGACGTCTAAAAATAGAAATAATTACACAAAAGGAAGGATTTATTTAAAGTACTTTCAACATATGTCTTGACGACGGGAGAAATTAAAATCTAATCTTATTGATTGCACTGATTAGTTTATTCTCAATTTTAGTGAACTCTAGCTTTTCATTACTTGTAAAGATGATCATCATTGTGAGCCTTTTGTCAGCGGCGACAAGTTTACTTATCCAGTTCCCCTTATTGAGCCTATACGCCTCCCTTAGTTGACGCTTTATACGATTGCGATCTACCGCACTTTTGAAATTTCTTTTGGAAACAGATACACCAACTTGGCATCTTGGTATTTCAGCAAATTCGTGGAAAGAGAATTGTATTCTTATGGGGTAAGTCTTGACCACAAAGCCGTTTGCAAAGATGTTCCCAATCATCTTTTTGCTTTTGAGCTTTTCTTCTCTAGGAAATGTTTGGTCTTCTTTCACGTGGGTATAAAATAGAAAATTCTGGATAAGAACAGTACGCTCTTACCCAGAATATATAAATTTAAGTACTATTGATTAGATAGGTCTAATCAGTTCGTTTTTACTTGATTCTGTTTTCATCAGATACGGTAAGTTTAGCTCTACCTTTAGCTCTTCTTCTAGCCAAAACTTTTCTTCCGTTTTTAGAAGCCATTCTTGATCTGAATCCATGTTTGTTGATTCTCTTTTTTCTTGATGGCTGAAATGTACGTTTACTCATAATATATCTTTAAAAATTATCTTCTTATTTTTCTTTGTAAGTCGTCTTACGTTGTTGTCTCATTTATTGAAAACTTTATAAAATAGAGGCAGTTTTCAATGTGGTTAATTTAATAACCTGCCAAAAGTTTTCTAAGGGAGCGCAAATGTACAATTAATTATTTAATTACGCTACCCTATCAGTGACTTAAAAGTCTACAATCTAAAAGCTTAGGCTAATTAGGAGTTTATATATATAGCTTTTCACAATGTGTCCTCATTTTTCGCATAACTAGGACTTACATTTGCAGAAATTTAAAATTCACTTCGCTTATTATCCATTCATAGAAGCTATAAACTCATCATTATTTCGAGTTCCGACCATGTGCTTTCTTAAAAATTGCATCGCTTCGTCCGGTTTCATGTCCGCCAAGTGATTTCTAAGAACAAACATTTTCTTCAATGTATCTTCATCAAGAAGTAATTCTTCTCTTCTTGTAGATGATCTGGTAAGATCGATTGCAGGATACATTCGCTTATTCGCTAATGATCTATCCAATTGAAGCTCCATGTTACCAGTACCTTTGAATTCTTCAAAGATCACTTCATCCATTTTAGAACCTGTATCTGTCAATGCTGTAGCCAATATAGTTAATGAACCACCACCTTCGATGTTTCTAGCTGCACCAAAAAACTTCTTCGGTTTGTGAAGTGCATTCGCTTCTACACCACCAGAAAGAACTCTACCGCTGGTAGGAGCTACAGTGTTATATGCTCTCGCCAACCTTGTAATAGAATCCAATAACACCACTACATCTTGCCCTGATTCAGTTAACCTTTTCGCTTTTTCAAGGATGATATTGGCTACTCTTACGTGGTTTTCAGCAGTCTGATCGAACGTAGATGCAATTACTTCAGCATTTACACTTCTTCTCATATCTGTCACCTCTTCAGGTCTCTCGTCTATCAAAAGAACGATCAAATAGCATTCTGGATGATTCGTTGATATTGCATTTGCTATATCTTTAAGTAAGAACGTCTTACCAGTCTTAGGTTGCGCAACGATCAGTCCTCTTTGACCTTTTCCGATTGGAGTAAATAGATCAATCATTCTAGTTCCATAATCCTTACCATCCGCTCTACATTTAAGGTCGAACTTTTCGTCAGGAAATAAAGGCGTCAAATAATCAAACGGTACTCTTTCTCTAACTTGAGAAGGCTCACGTCCATTAATTTTTGAAACTCTCAGAAGTGCAAAATATTTCTCTCCCTCTTTTGGAGGTCTTACAGCTCCGAGTACGGTATCACCTGTCTTCAAACCAAATAATTTGATTTGCGATGGTGAAACATAAACATCATCTGGAGACGATAGATAGTTATAGTCCGATGATCTTAAGAACCCATAGCCATCTGCCATCATTTCCAAGATACCTTCTCCTTCTACTACACCGTCAAAATCAATATTGAATTTTGGCTCTTTCTTCTCGGGAGCAGTTGGTGGACTTTGAGTATCATTTGGAGTTTGCGGTGCTCTTGGTGCTTGCTTAGTCCTTGGGGCCTGAGGAACTGAAAGGTCAGCTTTTTTTCCTTTAGGCTTAGGAGCAGGTCTTCCAGCAGCTTCCGCCTCCATTTGCTCTCTTATGTGTTTTGGTATTTTCTTAGGTTTTGGTGCTTCCTCCACTACTTCTTTAGCTTCTGGTGTTGTCTCTTTCTGGGCTGTAGCTTTTCTATCCGTAGGCTTTGGTCCTCTTTTAGATCTTGGCTCTGCAGCTGTTGTTTTAGTTTCTTGGGCTTTGGCAGGAGCTCGTTTAGCCGGTGCCTTCTTTGCAGGAGGTCTCTTTGTAGGAGCTTTCTTTGCCGCTCTTGCAGCAGGCACAGAATCTTCGACCTCAGATTTACCCACCAATGCTTGGTGGTCGAGGATTTTATATATTAAATCTTGTTTGCTTAGTCTTTTGTAACCCTTTAGGCTTATTTTTTCTGCGAGTGCTTTCAGCTCTGGAACGAGCATGTCATTTAACTGTAAAATGTCCAACATTGTGTTAGGAAGTTTGAAATATATTTTTTGTTTGAAATGAATATCCACTAAAAGGTTAATCTAATAGTATGGATAAACTTATTATTGTAGGAACTTTGGCAAAACGAAATATCTACCCAAGTTATGATTTGTGATGCAAAAATACATTTATAATTTGAATATCAAAATACTATCTTTGCAGCTTCATAAAAATCAACAATCAAGTAACGTTAAATTGGGCTTTAATAGTTCATTTATAAATAAATAAAAGATGCTTCAAGTAAAAGTAATCCGTAAAAACACAGATGCTGTAAAAGCAGGACTTAAGAAAAGAGGGTATGATAACCAAGCTATCCTATCTGTAGATGAGGTCATTAAATTAGATGACATAAGAAAATCAACTCAAACATCGCTGGACGCAAAATTATCGGAAATAAAAAAATATTCAGATTCTATCGGTGAACTTTTCAAATCAGGCAAACCCCAAGAAGCAAATGAAATGAAAACTAAGGTTGCTGATCTCAAAACAAGTGCTGGACCTTTGGAAAATGACTTAAAATCAGCTATTGAAGGGATAAAAGAAATTTTATTTAGATTACCTAATACTCCCGACAGTAAAGTTCCTGAAGGGTTATCAGAGGATGATAATGTTGTCATAAAAGAATGGGATGCACCCCTTCCAACCTTGATTGACAATGCCCTTCCTCATTGGGACTTGGCAACAAAGCATAATATTATTGATTTCAAATTGGGAGTAAAAATCACTGGTGCTGGATTTCCTTTATTTAGAGGGAAAGGCGCCAGGTTACAGAGAGCGTTGATCAACTTTTTCTTAGACGAGGCAAGAGATGCTGGCTATGAAGAGATTCTACCACCTCACTTAGTAAATGAAGCAAGTGGAATAGGCACGGGTTCCCTGCCTGATAAGGAAGGGCAGATGTACCACATGGAAAAAGATAACTTATATCTTATCCCTACTGGTGAAATACCTGTGACAAATATAGTAAGAGACGTCATATTAAAGGAATCTGATTTTCCTATCAAGTTTTGTGCATACACTCCATGTTTCAGAAGAGAAGCTGGATCATATGGTTCTGATGTAAAAGGTTTGAACAGAGTACATCAGTTTGATAAAGTGGAGATCGTACAGGTAGAACATCCTGATAAATCTCATGAAACTTTAGACCAAATGGTTAAATATGTAGAGGGAATATTAAATAAACTTGAACTCCCATATAGGATTCTTCGTTTATGTGCTGGAGACTTGACATTCGCATCTGCACTTACTTATGATTTTGAAGTATATTCTGCAGCTCAGGAAAAGTGGCTGGAAGTAAGTTCTGTATCGAACTTCGAAACATTCCAAACCAATAGAATGAAATGTAGATATAAAGATGACAATGGAAAAACACAGCTAGCTCATACACTCAACGGCAGTGCATTAGCATTAGCTAGAATAGTTGCGGCCCTTCTTGAAAATAATCAAGTAGTGGATGGTATCAAAATTCCTGAAGTATTGAGATCTTATACTGGGTTTGACATGATTGATTAATATCGACTTGATCTATTCCAGATCTCACATTGTTTAACTTGAAAATTAAAAGAAATGATTGGATATTATGTAATTCTGGGACTATTTACCGCTGTCGGTTGGTATGTGAGTAGTAAATTAAAGTCAAAATTTAAACATTACTCGACTCTTCCAAATACTAGTGGCCTTACTGGTTACGAAGTTGGAATGGCGATGATGGAGCACTATAATATATCAGGGGTAAAAATCGTAGAAGGTCAGGGTTCACTCACCGACCATTATAATCCGAGAACAAAAACGGTAGCACTTTCACCCGCTGTATACCAAGGAAGATCAATAGCTTCAGCAGCTGTAGCAGCTCACGAGGTAGGACACGTAGTGCAACACGCCACTGCATACAAGTTTCTGGAAATGAGGTCGAGTTTAGTCCCTGTCGTTCAATTCAGCTCTAAAATGCAGCAATTCTTATTTATGGGTGTTATTTTCGGTTTAGGAAGTGGTATTGGTGGCAGTTGGATGATTATGATCTTGGCTGCAACATTTGGAGCTACGGCCTTATTCAGCCTGATAACGCTACCTGTAGAGTTTGATGCAAGTAAGAGAGCACTTGTATGGTTAGACGAAACAGGCATCACACAAGGTCAAGAATATGAAGGCGCAAAAGATGCCCTGTGGTGGGCGGCAATGACATATGTTGCACAAGCTTTGAGTGCATTAGTTATGTTTTTATATTTTCTGATGATGGCTACTAGTCGAGACTAAAATAGAAAGATTTTCTATTTTGATAAAACACCAATTTTGTTACATTTGCAGAGATGTTGACGTATTATTACTGGGAGATAACATCAAACTTTATATTAAAATAGCAAAAAATAGCAAAATGGCTGACACTATAGAAAGCACATTGGCCTACGGAAAAGCCGAAATGGACAAAGCACTTGATCACTTAAAATCAGAATTATCAAAGATAAGAGCAGGTAAAGCTTCTCCTGCAATGCTTAATGGCATCATGGTCAATTATTATGGAAATCCCACGCCATTATCTCAAGTGGCAAATTTAGGAACTCCTGATTCTAGAACGATTAGCATCCAACCATGGGAAAAAAACATGTTAGGACCTATCGAGAAATCAATTTTTGAAGCCAACCTTGGATTGACTCCAATGAACGATGGAGAATTTGTAAGAATTATCATTCCACCATTGACTGAAGAAAGAAGGAAACAAATGGCTAAACAGTCAAAAGGGTACGGAGAAGATGCCAAAGTAAGTTTACGTAACGCTAGACATAAGATGCTAGACTTTATCAAAATTGAAGTGAAAGAAGGCTTCCCTGAAGATGCAGGAAAGAGAAAAGAAGATGAAGTTCAGTCTATGGTAACATCATATTCTAAAAGTGTAGATAGCATTATAGATGCCAAAGAAGTAGATATCATGACGGTATAAGTTTTTCAATCTTTGAAAGAGATTGAACCTCCTATGACCGAAAAGTTTTAGGAGCTTTTTTTTGCATTTATTTTGCCATTTCAATCATCACCATCATTAAGAGCATACTTAAAATTTTAGCTGCGTAAAGATTGCTTCAACTAACTTTTGAACCGCAAGATCCAGGAATGGTTGAAGTTTTAGACCACCTCTTCCGATAAATACCTGAAGGTCTGGGAATCTAAAAATCAGTAACCAGTTAGCCTACACTACCTACACCCCTCTATGCTTTACAGTATAATAAAATGTAGCCCCATATCCGAGTGTCAACAAGATATGTAGAATTAAAAAGGTATAGTTGCCGATAGTGTAGCCGTAATATATTCCAGCCATGAAGTAAAGAGAAAGTATTCCTTCTAAAATTGTAACAGAAGATATTTTTTTTGCCTGATATTTCTCTTTATTGAAAGAATCAGATAATCCTTTAATATCAAATTTTGGAGTTCTTATAAATGCTGACTTTCTACCTAGATAACCTTGAATTACCGCTACAGAATTATGTAACGAGAGCCCCATTGATAGTGCTAAAAAGACTGGAAAAATGAAAATAAATTTTACAATCAACCATAGTTTACTCCCTTCTTTCCACTCTTGATCTACATTGGCAACATAATATACAAGTATGATGGAAATCAAGGATAATAAAAACACTCCAAAGTAATCACTATCAATGCCTAATGGATTTAGAAAATATAGAATCGGCACGCTGAAAACTCCCATTACAAATACACACAAAAAAACTGTGCTTGAAAGTAAATGGGTACTTGCATGTATTTTTTTCAATAACGAAATATCAGAATTCCATACAGTTGGCAACATTTTTTTTGCTGTTTCAGCACCTCCTTTCATCCATCTAAACTGCTGTGATTTCAATCCATTCATTTCAGCTGGTAATTCTGCAGGTGAACCAATATCTTCTCGGAAAGCGATTTTCCACCCTTTCAGTTGTGCTCTATAACTTAAATCAAGATCCTCTGTAAGTGTATCAGCTTCCCATCCTCCAGCGCTGTCGATTGTTTCCCGTCTCCATACTCCAGCCGTTCCGTTAAACTGAAGAAGGAAATCACCCGAGTCTCTACCCTTTTGTTCTACTGTGAAGTGTACGTTTAACTGAAAAGCTTGCAGCCTCGTAATAAGACTATAGTTTTCATTTATGTGTTCCCAACGGGTTTGTACGACTCCTACTTTTTTGTCTTTGAAATAAGGTAATGTCTTTCTCAAGAAGTCTGGATTAGGCAAAAAGTCTGCATCAAAGATCGCAATGAATTCTCCTTTCACAAATTGCATCCCATATTTGAGAGCCCCCGCTTTATAACCTTCTCTACCCTTTCTTCTTATAAGCTCTATATTGAAGCCTTTGCTCTTATATTCTTCTACTTTTCTTTTACTAATCTCTAAAGTCTCATCTGTAGAATCATCCAATATATGGATCTCATATCTATCTATTGGATAGTCAAATTTTGTAATATTATCAATTAACCTTTCTGTTACGTACAGTTCATTAAATATGGGTAGCTGGATAGTTACAAAAGGTACATCAGAATCAACATTCAGCAGATTCTCTTGATCTACAACCTTTCTTTTCTTTTGATAATGGTAAAGTAGGTGAAACTGCATCAAACAATAAAAAGTGATGTAGGTTAGTGCCAATACGTAGACCCCAAGAAGTGTATAACCTAATATAGATATTGCCATCGTCACTTTTCTTTCTTTTTACTGTATACCCTCTAAATACCCTATTGAAGATAAAATTGTTGCTATATGAGTTTAAATATCGTCCATAATATCTTATGCCCAGCTAATATTGTCCCTCTTATTGTGCCTGACACTTTTGACACTCCAATTCGCACTCTATATTTGACAGGTATTTCGATGCACTTAAGTTTCAGTTTTGCAGCTTTTACTTGCATTTCCACCGTCCACCCGAATGTTTTATCCTGCATATCAATGTCCATCAATCGATCATATCTTATAGCTCGAAAGGGACCTAGATCTGTAAATTCATACTTATAAATCAACTTTATAAGACTAGTTGCCAACCAATTGCCAAATATTTGTTGAGGCATCATAGCACCTTTCTCCATATTGCCAAGTGCCCTCGATCCAATGACCATATCATACCCACCTTCAATAATAGGCTTAGCTAAATCTATCATTTGCTCAGGATAATCAGAGTAATCACCATCCAAATAGATTATAATATCTGGCATTTCTTCAAGGGCAGCTACATACTCCATTCCTTTGAGACATGCATTACCATAACCAGCATGTGGTTGATCTACTACTATTGCACCGGCATCCTGCGCGACTACAGCTGTCATATCTGAGCTGTTGTTATTTGCAACTATGATATTTCTCACGAAATCTTTTGGTATATCGTGAATCACATTACCTATGGATAATTCCTCGTTGTAAGCTGGTATGATTACATCTATGATGGGTTTCAGCACTAAATATTTCTAGTTAATAATTAGCCGCAAATGTAACATAAAAACAGTTGGTTTTACTGTACGACTTAGGACATTCAATATCGATGACCTCTTGAGTAATACGGTGCCCCCAAACTAAAACATTCTAATAAATATCCATCAGTAGGTGAAATTCATAATAATCACTACTTTTACACATACTAGTAATTCCTAATATGTCAAGAAAATCTACAAAAGCAATCCAAAAGAACAAGAAAAAAGAGATCAAAAAAAGTGCCGCCCCAAAAAATGAAGTAGCACTACCCCGCTTCTGGAGTGAATCAAAAAATCTTATTCCAGCTATTGCTGCCATACTGATAACTTTGGCTTGTTTTTTCAATACTACAAACAATAAATTTGTAAACTGGGATGATGACCGTAACTTCTATGAAAACGAACATGTAATAACAACAAGTGCAGATAACTTCTGGAGTAATACTAAAGAAATTTTTTCTTCCACTGTCATCGGCAATTATAACCCACTTACTATATGGAGTTTTGCCATTGAAAATCGAATGTATGGAATAGATAATCCAGGACCTTGGCATGGAACCAATGTTTTTTTACATTTACTATGTGTATTTTTTGTCTATAGGATTTCACTTTTGCTAGGTTTGCGTTGGCAAGGCTCTCTATTGGTAGCTTTACTATTTGGTATACATCCTATGCGAGTAGAGTCTGTAGCTTGGGTAACAGAAAGAAAAGATGTTCTGTTTGGCGTTTTTTATTTGTCTGCTCTATATTTCTACATCAAAGGAAAGCTAACTGGCAATGTGCGACATATCCTAATTGCAATTCTTTTTCTGCTATCCCTTTTTTCTAAGATCCAAGCCGTTATCCTACCCTTATCAATGCTTGCTGTCGACTATTATCTTAGTGGTAAAATCACTAAAAAGGATATAATTCAAAAAGCTCCCTATTTCATACTATCGCTGTTGTTCGGATTACTAGGTCTGTTTATTCTTGATGACCAAGGTTCACTAGAAAGCACAGCAAATTATCCCGCTTGGCAACGAATATTTGTTGGATCATATAGTTACTTGATCTATCTAATCAAAGCGATCGTACCCTATAAGATGTCACCACTTTACCCGTATGCTTCGACTCTACCTTTTTACTATTATCCTACCATAATACTTGGCCCGGGAGTGATCTACGCACTATACTATACTTATAAGAATAACCTCCGAATTTGGTTTTTCGGCTTGGCATTTTTTACTGTAAATATTATGTTTTTACTCCAAATACTCGGAGCAGGACAAGGTTTTCTAGCGGATCGCTTTACCTATATCGCTTACTTTGGTTTGTTTTTTATCGCAGGTTATTTCTTCGACAAATATATGTTAGCATACCCAAAAATAAAACCAGTTTTAATGGGTGGTTCAGTTATGATATTTGTCGTATTTGGTTACTTGACAATTAAGCAAAATCAAGTTTGGGCAAATAGTGAAACATTGTGGTCTCACGTACTGAAATATTATCAAAATTCGACTTTACCATATGGGAATAGAGCAAACTACCTAAGGAGTGAGGGTAGAATCCAAGAAGCACTATCTGATTATTCGAAAACGATATCGCTTAAGCCAGATGGAGAGCAAGCATACAACAGTAGAGCTAGATTATATTTTGACATCGCTAAATCGGCAGACACATTGAGATTAGCTCTGAATGACTATAATAAGGCCATATCTTTAGATCCTCAGAATGGAGAATTCTATGTAAATCGAGGAGCCACTTATGCTCGTCTTGGAGATGTAAATAATGCCATCAAAGACATGTCTATGGGCATCCAATATAAACCGGATCATGCTGTTGGATATCTCAACAGATCTGTAATGTATAATCAACAAGGCAATATACAAGCAGCGTTAGACGATATTAACTCTTATTTGAAATTAAAACCTTACAATGCGGATATCTGGTACGAAAAAGGCAGATCTCTAAGAGGCCTTAATCGAGTAGAAGAAGCAATTCCAGCATATTCTAAAGCTATAAAAATCAACAATGGTAAGGCACTTTACCATTACGAAAGAGGTAGAACGTATTCGTTCTTAGGAAAAAATGCAGAAGCAAAAGCTGATATTCTAAATGCTATGAACTTAGGATACAAAAATGTTGATTCCGCTTTAAGAAATAAACTAGGGATATAAGTAAATTTTTCTACCAAAACTTACTGCTGTTGTCGTTTTAATGATGGTGGATATGTCCTTCCGTTTTAGAGAACTTAATTGCTGGTAGATTGAGCACTGAATATTCTTTTTGATTTTCGATAAGGCTAATTTTCCCCTCACACGAAAGTGATGAAATGCAAAGCAATACAAGACAAAATCTTGATAAGAATACTTTCATTTTTATTAATTTTTGAATTGAGTGACGAGCCAATTTTACTTATCCGCCAATTTTATCCAAAAAACATATGTTAATAATAATTTAAGCTGCACGTAATTTACCCAACTTACTTCTGTTCAATTGCTCTAAAACATACAACTCATCTACATCAAAAGTAGTAATATCTGATTGTGAAGGCAACTCGAACATAGCATCTGTTAATATAGCTTCACAAATAGACCTTAACCCTCTTGCTCCCAGTTTATACTCTAGAGCCTTTTCTGCTATTGTATTCAATGCTTTTTGCGTAAAATTCAATTTGATACCTTCTAGCTCGAATAACTTTTGGTATTGCTTGATGATAGCATTTTTAGGCTGGGTCAAAATAGCAATAAGTGTCTCTCTATCTAATGGATCCAAGTATGTTAGAACAGGTAATCTTCCTATTAATTCTGGAATAAGTCCAAATGCTTTGAGATCTTGATGCGTAACATATTGAAGTAGATTTTCTCTATCAATAATATCTTTATCCTCTTTATTAAAACCTATTACTTGAGTATTTAATCTCTGAGCAATTTTTTTTGTGATCCCACTGAATGCTCCTCCACAAATAAATAATATATTGCTCGTATCAAGCTTGATCATTTTTTGTTCTGGGTGCTTTCTACCTCCTTGGGGCGGTACATTCACTTCAGTACCTTCTAGCATTTTCAACATAGCTTGCTGCACTCCTTCACCAGAAACGTCTCTTGTGATGCTTGGATTGTCATTTTTACGAGCGACTTTGTCCATCTCATCAATGTAAACGATTCCTTTTTGAGCCGCTTCCACATCATAATCACATGCCTGAAGCAATCTACTCAGCATACTCTCGACATCTTCTCCTACATAACCTGCTTCTGTAAATACTGTAGCGTCAACGATAGCGAAAGGTACATCAAGAAAGTTGGCAATACTTTTTGCTAAAAGTGTCTTACCTGTACCTGTTTCACCTACAAATAGGATGTTAGACTTTTCTATCTCTACTTCGTCTCCTTTTTTGTGATTTAGTCTTTTATAGTGATTATATACTGCAACAGACAGATATCTTTTAGCCTCTTTTTGACCAATTACATACTGATCTAAATATGTTTTAATATGTTGTGGTGTCACATTAGCAGGTAGTGAAAAGTCAGATTTCGCACCAATTGGCTCTTTCTGTTCTATTTCATCCTTAATGATATCGTGTGCTTGCTCAACGCATACTTCACAAATATGTCCGTCTATACCTGCAATAAGCACTAATGCTTCTCCTTTATCTCGTCCACAAAACGAACACTTTATATTTTCTTTCTGTCTAGCCACAAGTATTATTTTTATTAATGGTACTCCAAATAGTCCTCAAAGGTTGGATTTGATACAATACCATAATTACAATCAGATTCAAAGTTATGACTTTTTGACCGACCAAAATCAAAAAGAGCCCAATAATCTGATAAATGAATCTTACAATGATACATTTTCAGCTTATTGAGCTCTCAATTCCAAAGATGTCTTACGACTTCTTTCTTGGATTATCTCTTGACAATACTTCGTCAATCAATCCATATTCTTTTGCTTCAGAAGCTGTCATCCACTTATCACGTTCTGAATCTTTCTCAATATCTTTGAATGTCTTGCCAGAGTGGTGTGCTAAAATATCATATAACTCTTGTCTCAATTGCTTGATCAGGTTGTATGAAATTTCCATATCAGTGAACTGACCTTGCATTCCACCTGATGGTTGGTGTATCATTACTCTACTGTGCTCCAGGCATGTTCTCTTGCCAGTAGTACCTGCAGTCAACAATACAGCACCCATAGATGCTGCAAGACCTGTACAGATCGTCCCAACATCAGGAGACACATATTGCATAGTATCATAGATTCCCATACCAGCTATAACCGAACCCCCAGGGCTATTTATAAACATCTGGATGTCTCTTTTAGGATCAACACCTTCAAGGAATAACATTTGTGCTTGAATTACATTCGCTACATAGTCATTCACTGGTACTCCCATAAATATTATCCTATCCATCATTAATCTAGAGAATACATCCATACTGGCAATATTCATCTGTCTCTCCTCAATAATCTGTGGTGTAAACCCAGTGATATTAGGAATTGATGCTTGCATATATTTTTCTAAGTGCATTGAACTCATGCCTAAGTGCTGAGTTGCATACTTCTTAAATTCATCTTGTGGAAACATAAAGTTTGTTTTAATTCAATAATTACGAAAAATGGAATTTTTTAAATAGAAATGATTTTCAACCACTTACTTGGCTTTAAACGCATTTACTGCACTTGTTGTTTTTCATTTACTGATTTCACTTTCGTATTGAAGTCATCTAATGAGATTTTAACCTCTTTTTGCTTGATCGTTTCACCGATTTTTTTGAAAACTCTTCCTGCCTGTAGCTCTTCGTATGTCTTATTTACTTCTTCTTGGTTTTGGAACATTTTGCCCATTACCTCATTCAACATAGTATCGTCCATCTGTTGCCCATATTGACCGAAGTAGTTTCTTACTTTGGCAGTCATTGCTTCTCTAATATCTTCTGGAGACACTTCGATTTCAAATTTCTTAGCCAACTCTGATTTGATCAATGTCCACTTCATATTGTCTACAAAGCCTGGAAAATCTTTATCGATCTCCTCGTCTGTTAGTTTCTCATTAGTCAATTTGAGCCACTTTTTTAAGAATGTTTCAGGTAATTCTACCTTAGTATCAGCAACTAATTTGTCCATGATATCTCTATACATCAACTGTAATGCTTGGTTTTGGTAATGTCCTCCTATTGATTCCGCTACTTTTTCTCTTGCTTCTTTATCAGAACTAACCAATCCTTCCCCAAAGTACTTATCGTAAAATTCTTGGTTCATTTCAGCTTTCACTAATCTAGCGATATCAATGATCTTCCCACTAAATATATTTCCAATTACTGGCTCTTCTTCGCCTTCTACGACTTTAGGTACGTTAAGAAGGTACTTTCTTATATAGTCCTCTCCTTTATCTTTTTCTAGTTCATTCACATCGAAAGTAAAAGAATCACCTTTGCTAAGTTTCAATACTTCTTTATTGTACTTCTCAGTCAAAGAATCAACTAACACAGAAAATTCTGATGCCCAACCATTTTCTTTAGGGTTCTCTCCATCTAATTCATCCGCTTGGATTTTAACAATATCTCCAGCTAAGACTTCGCCATCAGGATGAGATTGCTCGCCTAATCTTTTTTGGGCATTCTCTAACTCCTCGTCAATAGTTTTATCATCGATTTTTATCTTGTCAATGTTGTAAGAATCTGACTCACTTACTCCAAGCACATCTACTTTAGGAGATATACCAATATCAAATTTAAACTCATAATCTAAAAGATTATTCACATCAAAATCTAAATCTCCGACTTGATCATCAGAAGGAATTGGCTGACCCAAAATATCTAACTCTTCTGATTTCAAATAATCAGACAATGCTGTTTGTAGTGTGTTATTAACTGCATCAGCTAATATACCTTTCCCGTACATCTTCTTAACTACTGATAAAGGTGTCTTGCCTTTTCTAAATCCCTTCATCTGAGCTTTTGCAGCTGTTTTGCTTAGTTCAGATTTGAATTTAGATTGATAGTCATCTTTACTGATGTTAATTATAATCGTTGCGTTGAGATTATCAACAGAATGTTTTTCAATGTTCATTTAATTGAAATTGAGAATATGTTAAATGTATAAAATTGTTTATTGCGCAAATCTCTTATTGTTACAAATTATGCCTCAAAACCTTCTGTACAAAAGAAGACAGCCTAAGCCATTAGATGGCAGAGAGATTTACAAAAGTGGAATTTATTAAAAAAGCGAAGAGAGCTTTTGTGCGGGTAAAGGGAGTCGAACCCCCACGCCGTTAAGCACTAGATCCTAAGTCTAGCATGTCTACCAATTCCATCATACCCGCATTAAAAGAGCTATCTCTTTCTTAAAGCGTCGCAAAGATAGTATTATAATTTATTCTTGGTAATATTTTGGAATAGTTTTTAAAGGGTTTTTTTCTGAGCATTAATCTGGCTACTCCAAGTGGTGTGATCGCTAGTCAGAATGGAACAATCTTAGTCGTCCGATATCTCAAAGCGATGTGATCACTTTCTAACAACGATATGTTCACTCTCCGCCATAATCACTTTTTCAAAAACTGCCAAATACTGCGTAACCATCTTATCCCAGCCATAATTTTTTAGTGTAGAGTCTATTGCCGATTTAGACAATTTTGCCAATCTATCCTCATCTTTTATTAATGTATTTATGGTATCGATCCATTTTCTAGCATCTGCACTTGGTAATAATATACCATTATTTCCATCTCGCACAGCATCCGTGATGCCTTCTATCCCTGCAGCTATTACTGGAGTACCTCGAAGACTTGCTTCTAGTGCAACCAGACCAAACCCCTCCGCATCACCCTCCACCTCAATATTTGGCATTACGAATACATCTGCAATTGCCAGATATTGCATAAGATCGGAAAAACTAACTTTCCCCATATGATGCACTTTATCTTTAGTAACCTGACTTTCTAAAGCTTCGGTAATTGCATTTACATCTGTTGCCATACCCAACATCAATTGGAATTTAGATCGAATTCCAGCAGGGAGATTATTAATCACCTTTTCACCAAGTCCCGGTTTAGTATTCAGCGGGCCTACCATTAAAAATACAACTCCTGGACCTATTCCAGGCATTACATTTTTCAAAAACCAAGAAAAACCTTTACGTTTTACCGCTCGGCCCATCGTCATGATTACTTTCTTATTCGCCAGATTGACCCCAGTTTCATTTCTTACCCTTGCTAAAAATCCTATTTCCTTATCTATTTCTGACAAATCATGGTCAACACCATTTAGCACAGTATATACTTTTGTCTTATCAAATCCTCGCTGCAAACAAGCCTCCGTTGTCGCTCGACTCACACATATAGCCCCATCAAGGTTATGCATCTTCTTTACTATTCGATTTTGAAATATTGTAGAAGGAAAGGTTATATCAAGTCCATGAAATGTTGCAACAACGGGGATCTCTGTATATTTATTAAGCCATAGTGTGGCGGCCGTCATTAGCCCATCATTGACATGTATCACCTGGATATCCTTATGCTTCGCCAAAATCTTTTTAATCTTCTTTTTTAAATTTAAGAACCACTTTAGTTTTGATCCTTCACCTTTATAGGCATGAACTATCACATCATGAGATTTTGCTACTCGAGTAATAAGCTCGTAGCTTTGTTTTTCCATACCGCCGATAATAGGGGGATATTTATGTGTGATGAATAGGATTTTCATATTTTGTTTTATACCAATTCCGCTTTAAAATGCCGTAATTATTATTTGTGTAAAATACCGTTACATACTGAAAATCATAAACTTTACGAGTTTTTACCATTGATAAACCATCTCTAGTTAGAGAGATTTTTAATACTAAGCGGTATTTAATGACATGTCGAAGGTATTTAATAATGAGAAGAGATTGTAGTGATCTTTTGTTAAACCAAAAAAATCATTAAAAAAGCCCTTCTACAAATCAATGCAGAAGGGCTATATTTTCACTTATCTATGAGAGAGATCACATCGCTTTAAG
>CAXBGT010000099.1:0-19878 GCA_963975265.1 uncultured Saprospirales bacterium | reverse complement strand
GCATCACTAGGACTACAAAAACTTATTTCATCAATTCCATCTATCAACTTCAATTCACCTAAGTAATTATCAATTGCTAGATAAATGCCATTTATTAATGTCTCTCTATTTTCTTCAGACCAATCTTCATGGACAAAAGTTATATCCACAAGGTCTGGCCGATCCTGATCCTCGTTGGAATAAAAAGTAATATTATTTTCATGAAATTCCAAGTCTCCCATATTAATGACAAAATCAAAATTTTGATATGGTTGTTTGAGAGCAGTAAACTTCCAGTTGGGTAGGTTTGGAGATTTTTCAATCAATTCTTCAATAAACGCAATGTTTTTCAAATTTCCATCGGCAGTAAATATTAGTTCAACAGCCGAATCATCATAATTCCCTGTGACATAGAAGATCTTACTCCTTAGCTGATCTAATTGGGGTCCAAGTTTTGAGAAAAAGTATTTTTCAATATTCCCATTGGTTTTTACCGTTTTATAAAAAGCCTCTTGATTCTCGTCAAACCAATTCCAAAACTCAGTAATATTTGTTATCACCACCTCAGTCTTTTTATGCTTTGACTTCCCAAATATTGATCTTAAAATTCCCATAGTAATTAGATTCAGAAAGTCCAAAATACAAAAAAAGCCTTCCGAAATCAATCGAAAGGCTTGTGTATTTATTTAAAAACTTAGCTTACTTCCCTAATAACGGAATATATTTAGCTGCATCTTTAGCCTCAGCGGATTGAGGAAAATCTTTTTTGATTCTTTCAAAAGAAGACAATGCTGTGGCATTATCATCTAAATTCATACTCAGAATAGCCAATTTATTCAAGTAGTAAGGTGTCAAAAATGCATTATCACTTTTTACAGCTTTTTGGTAACTAGCTTTTGCTAAATCCATTTTTCCAAGTTCTGCATTTGCATCCCCTAAAGCACCATTCCTAGTTATAGGAGTAATATCATCATTTGCGCTATAATCATTCAAGTACTCTATAGCTACATCGTAATTACCTAAGTTTAGGTAAGAGATACCTGCATAGTAGTTAGCCAAATTTGCAACCGGCGTACCACTATAGTTATCGATAATTTCTAAGAAACCTTCATATCCTTCTCCAGGATTAGATAGAGCCAATGCAAATGAATCTTGCTTAAACTGAAATTCTGCTTTATGGATAGCTTCCATACTTGCATCCTCTCTTGGCGCTTGATATCCGTATTTATAAGCTAGAAACACCCCTGCTAAGAGTACTGCTACAGCAAGAAGTCCAATCACAGAATTTTGATTTCTTTCGAAGAAATCTTGAGCCTGCTCCTTTACCTCAACGATATCAACTAATGTTTCATCATCGTCTTGATCTTGGTTCTGACCAGCATTTGGATTCCCTCTATATCCATCATTTCCACCTTTGTTTCTTAAGTATTGTTTGTTCTTTGCCATTATATGCTTTTTCGAAAATTTGTGCAAAAATACATAATTCCTTTATTTCTCAACGTTTTTAGCCAAGAAGTTTATAATCAGCTTGATACAATAATTCCAAAAAACACATTTCCTTAATATAACCATCTGATATTGTGGTAGATATAGAAACTTTAAAAGTTTATCATAATTTTTCTATATATGTTTTTATGTGATAACCAAGGTGGAAGCTTTACTCACTCCAAAATTTTAGCTATTCAGACTTAAAGTACAAATGATTAACAAATCAATAAGATTAAAAAATTGTTTATACAGTAAGATATTAACTAGTTTTACATTCTAAAATATTGAACATGAATTGTAAAATTTATATTTTACTTATAGCGTCGTCCCTAGTCTCAGTTTCTTGTAAATCAGATACCAAACCTGAGGCAAAAACAAAAATAATTGAGAGCCAACCAATTACTAAAAAAGAAGATTCTGTTATCGCAGTGGTTGCCAAATCAAACGCAACAGTAAGTGTAACAGAAACAAAAATAGTTGATATTAGCTCGATTGAAGAAATCGTATCAAAAGCTGACCATAATACTACACTAAGATTAAAAAAGGGCAAGTACGAATTGCCTGATAATTTAGTCTATTTTGTAACAGCTGATAAAAAAGAAATAATAAATAAAAATGTCACCGAGACGCGTTCTGTAGGTGGTCAAGTCTTTATCTCAGGGATGACAAACTTTAGTATAATTGGAAATGACAGTGAGATATTTTCAAATAATCCGCAAGCTGTCCCTCTCTTTATTTTAAGTGCAAACCACGGTGAATTTACTAATTTAACCCTTGGACACAAAGCATCTGGAGAAATACAATCACCTGTACCATCCTTATATATTTCTAATTCAAATAATGTAAAATTTTCACATTGCAAATTAGGAAACCACAGTAAAGCGGGTATCAAAATCAACAATTCGAAATTATTGACTTTCACAAACTGTAATATTTCGAAGGCACATAGTCAGATCATGGAAATCTATCAAGGTCAATCGATACAATTCATCAATTCAACTTACAAGAACAATGAATGTACTTTTGGCTGTTTTAATTTTTTAGGTACCGATAATTCATTAGACTTCAAAAATGTAAATGTCATTAATAACAGATCTATTGGTAAAAAGTCAAATAATTACAGGCAATTGGTAACTGGACCTGCCAACAATATTGAATTTAAGAATTCTAAATTCAATGGCAATCAAAATTTCGATCATGTTGGTATTGATGAAGCTAATTTGATAGATTGCGAAGTTCAGAATTTTAAGAAATGATGGAATTCTATGAACAAAAGAAAATAGAGTTGATATTATTTTCAATAATAATTCTATCTTATCTCTTGAAGTAGAATTCAGGTTTATTCTGAGATTGATTCACCAATATTCATTGACAATAATATTTCTACAGAACATATTCTAGGATCAGATTTTTCAATAGTCAGCTTTAATATTGAAAAATCTTTAAAAGTTGAACTAGCAATAGAGGAATTAAAAAATGATTCAAATTTCACTAAGATGGATATACTTTTACTACAAGAAGTAAATTCTAAATCCGTAGTTAAAATCGCCAATTAATTTGGACTAAACTATTTGTACTACCCTATTTCTACAAATAAATCTAACACAAGTGAATTCGGAAATGCAATATTATCTAGGAATCAAATCACTCAAGAAAACAAACTAATACTTCCACATAAAAAACAAAATGGTAGAATTAGAAATGCTACTAATTGTGTATTCAAAATCAACGAAACCACTATCTTAGTATATTATATTCACATGAAGACGACAATCATGAGTCGAGAAAAAAGAATGGACCAGATTGACTCAATAATTAAAGACATAAAAGAAAAAGAAATCGACCATGTTATTTTGGGGGGAGACTTCAACACACTTATCAATAAAGATTTAGAAATAATCATAACTAAATTTAAAGAGGTTGATATTATTTACAATTCTGGCAACGTCGGTGCTACTGGAAGTTATTTATTTGGACTTGTAAAACCAGTAAATGATCATTTTTTCTCCCGAAACATGGAAGGGATTATGACATCAAAACTTAAAACAAGTAAATCAAGTGATCATCTCCCGATTTTAATTAGGTATAATTTGAATTAAATTATTATTCCGATATTGTGTCTATTATATTTCCTATGCTACAATTTAGAAAATGGCAAACTTTTCAAGTTTAAAATTAAATCACTATTTATTCCTTATCATTATAGTACATTTTATAAATCTATGTGCTGTCCAGTCAATAATGGCACAAACAGATCCTGACTATCCAAATATCATTTTCATGATCGCAGATGATCTTGGGGTTGATTATTTTAATGGTTACCACGACAGCGATCTATTACCAAATACACCAACGCTAGACAGTATCCGAGCTAAAGGAATCACTTTTGAAAATTGTTTTTCTACTCCAATGTGCACATCTTCTCGTGCAACGGTCATGAGTGGTAAACATGGAATTAAAACAGGTGTCTTATCCCCTCCTGGAAACCTCGATCTTGAACATAAATCAATCTTTACAGCCCTAGAGGAACTTACAAATAATACTTATTCTGATGCAGTGATTGGTAAATGGCATATCTCACAACCTATAAATCCACTACACCCTTCAGAGCATAGCATTGATTACTATACGGGGCTTTTGGGTGCGTCTGTTGAAGATTATTATGCTTGGCAAAAAACAGAAAATGGTATTACAACAACAGAAAACACTTATGTTACACAATATCTTACCGATAGGGCAATAGAATGGATTGAAGACCAAAATCAACCTTGGTTTTGTTGGTTTGCTCATGCTGCACCCCATTCTCCGTTTCATGTTCCACCTGCAGAGTTGCATACTGTGAATGCCCCAACTAATAACAAACGTAAATTTGTAGCTATGGTAGAAGCTATAGATCATGAATTGAATAGATTACTAAATACTATTCCTCAGGAAGTGAAAGATAATACAATCTTCATTTTCATAGGAGACAATGGTACACCAACTAGTTTAATCCAAGATTACCCTGTTGGACATGGCAAGGCAACTTTATACCAAGGTGGCATAAGAGTGCCTATGATTGTGGCAGGAGCTGGGGTTACTCGTCAAGGCGAAAGAGAATCCGCTTTGCTACATATCAATGATATTTACGCCACTATTTTAGACATAGCAGGAGCAAATCTTCCTGGAGGTATACATAACAGTTTGAGTTTTGCACATCTCCTCAATGGAGAAATTGGTGATACGAGATCTTATAACTACACTGATTTTGAAGAAGGGAATACACCTACATTCGCTATTCGAGATAAGAGATATAAACTAATTGACTATCAAAATGGAGTTCAAGAATTCTTCGACTTACAACAGGACTCTTTAGAATTTAATAACCTATTACTTTCGTCACTCACTCCCGAAGAGTTATTAATAAAATCTGAATTAGAAACCGAAGCAGATTTTAGAAGAACTGGCTGGTCTTGCAATGACCATATACAAAATGGGGATGAGACAGGAATTGATTGTGGAGGAAGTCATTGCTTAACTTGTATAAGCAGTGCTTCTGAAACTGATTCTGATACGAATGTTGTTATATACCCCAACCCGACATATGATATTATTAAAATCAACTCAGATGTAGACATCAATAAAATTAAACTATTCTCTGTATCTGGTCAGTTGATTAAGACTATTAAAACTAAGGCTAAAAGTATTGTAGTGGATCTATCAACGGAACTCTCGCAAGAGTTAATAATAGAAATTCATTTAGCGGATAAAGTAGTAAGAAAACATGTTTTTAAACTATAATATTATCATTCAAGAAATAAATTCAAGCTTAAACAAAACCTTCATCACCATCAAATTTTTCTTTTAATTCTTCGATTTCTTTTAGTTCTAAATGCGCATCACTGGTATTTTTTGACAATCTATTCAAGTTGCTTTTCTTATAAATTTTCACTATTTCCCTTTCGATTTCTTCATCACTGAGATCATCATCTTCTCCACTGAATGGTAGACCATACTCTGAGGTATATACAATCCCATATGTCAAGGCAAGTATTATTATCGGAAATCTGATCCAAAATGCAGTACCACTATAAAATCTTGTGCTAACAATAAAGAGAATGATTGAGATCATAGTAAACACCAATCCTACTACTTGAATTTCTTTCCTCTTTTTTCTTTTTTTCTCAAGCTCTAAGACCGCTTTTTCTCGTAACTCTTCGTACATGTTTTATAGATTTGGAAATTGAAAACTACGGATTTCTGTACAACAATCAGAAAATTTGATTATAAATTAGACCAAAGATTTATTTCATCAGACAAAAACCAATCAATAATATAAGCTATGACCAACAAGAAATTACACATTAATCTGCATCAAAACTTAATAAACCTGCATACTTCGTGTTAATATGACACATTATGTATAACTTGCTAGTCTATTACAATCAGAAACCTATGAAATCATTATATTACTGTACCCTATTACTAGTTTGTTTCACTTCATCTGCTTTCGCACAAATAGTGTCTTTAGATCCAGCTTTCCCGAAGAGAGATGAAACGGTGACTATTACCTACGACGCAACTCAAGGAAACGGAGGATTAACCGATGTTTCGCAAGTCTATTTACATACAGGACTCATTACCAGTGAGTCTAATTCTCCATCTGACTGGAAATTTGTGGTGGGCAATTGGGGAACGGATGACCCAAGGGTAAAAATGACCAACATAGGAAATAACAAACACCAATTGTCATTTATCATCAACGATTTCTATGAAGTCCCTACAACTACAGTGATTGAACAACTAGCATTTGTATTTAGAAATCTAGATGGTTCCAAAGAAGGAAAAACAGCCACTCTTGGAGATATTTTCCTCAATTACAATGAATCTTCTGAATTCACTGCACAGTTGTTAGCTCCTACTCAAAATTCATTAATCGTAAACACAGGAGAGTCAGTCAACATTAAGTTTGTTGCTTCCGAAGTTTCTGATATCATCATGAAAGATAATGGCATAGTTTTCTACCAAGAGTTGACAAACAATGTAGACTATGCATATATAGTTCCTGATAATAATAAACACGTCATAGATATATCTGCTGAGAAAGATGGAATGATTCAAGAAGCATCTTTTTCTCTTGTGGTAAATCCTGATGTAATCACAGAAACATATCCATTAGGGACAGAATTAGGAATTAATAAAATCAATGATACCGACTATAGACTGGTCCTATTTGCTCCAAATAAATCCAACGCCTATGTTTTGGGTGACTTCAATGACTGGGAAGTAGACCCAGAATATTTCATGAGAAGATCACCTGATGGTCAAAGCTTCTGGATAGATATTACTGGGCTGGAAGCCGATAAAAATTATGCATTTCAGTATCTAGTGGATGGAAACATAGTTATCGCCGATCCTTTCAGTGAATTGGTATTAGACCCAAATAATGATCAATGGATCGATGAATCAACATTTCCTGATTTACATCCCTATCCTGCGGGAAAGACAAATGGCTACGCTTCTCTACTAAAAACACAATCTGAAGAGTATGTTTGGGAAAATGAATTTACGGCACCATTAAAAGAAGACCTAGTCATTTATGAACTACTAATGCGAGACTTCACCTCTGAAAAAAATTATCAAACCCTTCTTGACACATTAGATTATTTGGATAGACTAGGTATTAATGCAATTGAATTTATGCCAATTAACGAGTTTGAAGGAAATGATAGCTGGGGATATAATCCGTCATTCCATATGGCACTGGACAAATATTATGGCACACCAGAGTCATTCAAAAGATTAGTGGATGAATGCCATAAAAGGGAAATTGCTGTAATTCTGGATGTCGTATACAATCACGCATTCAGTCAAAGTCCACTTGCAAGACTTTATTGGGATGCAGGTAACTTTAGGCCATCCGCAGATAGTCCTTTCTTAAATGTAGTCGCAAAGCATCCATTTAATGTAGGTTACGACTTCAATCATGAATCAAATGCGACCCAGACGTTTGTAAATCGAGTAACCAAATATTGGCTAGATGAATATCATGTAGATGGTTTCAGATTTGATTTGTCTAAAGGATTCACTCAAACCGAGAGCACAAATGATGGTACATTCAGAGCTTATGACCAAGGTAGAATTGATGTTTTGAAATTGTATGCAGATCATATTTGGACAACCAACTCCGATGCTTATGTAATCCTAGAACACTTTGCTGCAAATGACGAAGAAGAAGAATTGTCTGATTATGGTATGATGCTTTGGAGCAATCACAACCACAACTTCAACGAAGCTACGATGGGTTATAACTCTGGTGGCAAATCAAATTTTGAATGGATCGACTATAAGAAAAAAGGATGGTCAAATCCGTATGCCGTTGGTTATATGGAAAGTCATGATGAGGAAAGGTTAATGTATAAAAATGGAGAATTTGGTAATGCAAATGGTAATTATTCAACAAAAGATAAAGCAACAGGACTTGACAGAGTAGAAATGGCAACTGCATTTTTTTATTCATTTCCAGGACCAAAAATGATCTGGCAATTTGGTGAAATGGGTTACGATTTTTCTATCAATCGATGTGAAAATGGAAGCATCAGCAATGACTGTAGATTATCTCCAAAACCGATTCGTTGGGATTATAAATCGGACATTGATAGAAAACGACTTATCGATGTCACATCAGCAATGATAAAGTTGAAACTAGATACAGACTTGATGAATAGTACTACATATTCACATAATGTAATTGCAAGCAGAAAATTCATAAAATTGCACACCGCTATTTTAGATGCATTGGTCGTCGGAAACTTTGATGTAATCGAACAAACCATAGATTTGGATTTTGATCATACAGGGACATGGTATGATTATTTAGAAGGTGGAAGCATTGATGTGAATAATACCGCAAAGTCTATTACATTAGGACCTGGAGAGTATCATGTATATCTCGACAAGATTGTGGATTCTGGAATCATATCTGGTATTGAAGATATTGACAACCAAATCAATAATTTTAAACTATTTCCTAATCCAGCCTCTGACTTTGTCAGTGTAGAAATCAATCTTAATAAATCATCTGAAAGCACCATTCAGATATTTGATCTTTCATCAAAAATGGTTTACAAGCAAAATCAATATATAAGAAAGGGAACAAACAAGATCAATCTTGATATTTCTAAACTTTCAACTGGACTGTATCATATTGTAATAGAAGGAAAAGGTTTTAGCATAATTGATCGATTGGTGGTAAATAATTAATTACTACCAACACCGCTCTATCAATTCAAAAGTTTTACGTATACCCTCGATTGGATCCATGTCATGACCTTCGAACTCTACCGCAAGGTATTCATCATACTGAGCTTCTTTTATCAATTGAAACATCCGTTTGAAGTCTGTTTTGATAGCATTTCCTTGTTTATCAAAGTCAAAAGCTTTGACACTAACACTTCTCGCAGTTGGAAGTAATTCCTTTACCCCTTGATATCTATCATATTCCCTTAAACATGGTGTTCCCCAAAGTTCACCACCCTCTCTTTCGATACACCAATTATCAAAATCAGCAACACTCCCAACACCATATGGCACAAGTTTACCGACCAATTCAGAAAGCCACTTGCCGTCACTTGAATATTGTCCATGATTTTCAATTGCTACTCTAACATTATAAGATTTCCCATAATCAGCCAATTCCTTAACAGAATTGAAAACTACTCCCATCATTTCTTCAGCTGTTCCATCTCCGTGAGCATTTACTCTAATTGTTGGACAGTTTAGCTTTGAGGCTGCTATAATCCACTCCTTATGTTTAGAGATTGCAATATCCCTTTCATCTGAATCCGATGAACCAAGTCTGGCTTCAGCAAGATCTACAGATATCATTGTATTTATGATACCAGCATTCTCTGATACTAATTTCAATTCCGCGAGAAATTTATCATCATTGACTTTGTCTTTGAAAAATTGACTCACATATTCAACACCTTCAAAACCTAATTGCGAAGCTTTATTTACAAAATCGGCATTCGTCATCTTTCCTTCAAACAGCTCCTTATTGAACGTCCATTGTGCTAATACCAATTTAGGTTTACTTTCTGACTTAAATTCAGCTTTCTCTACTCCACTATCTTGATTTTGAATGACCTTAGATTTACAAGAACTAAATATTGTAAGGAAAAAAAAGATCAGAATGTATTTGGTGTTTTTCATTAGTTTCAATTGATTGTTCATAAGCTGGCATTATCTGACACTTTCTATTTTATAAGCTACTACCCTATTATCAAAGAAAGTAGGGACAAGTAATTCCCCATTTTTTGGGTTGATCGTAATGTCAGCTGCATTTGCCTTCGATGCTTTGGTGTCCAATATTTTTTTAGCCTCCCAATTTGCTGTTATATAGTATACCTCTCCGTTCCAATTAGAGTATACAAAACCACCTTCCCATGGGGCTATTCCATCACCTCCAGGCACTGCGGCTTTAGCACGGTTAGTGATCTCTTTTGATGCTAGATCAATTGTATTTATATCACCATTTCCAAATCCTGCCAGATATATAGTTTCATCGTCTACGAAGATTCCATTTGTTCCACCAAGTCCATTATCTTTTTTGAACAACTTGACTTTTTCATCTGCATATACATAAATAGTATTCTGATCACTATCAGTAAAGTAGACCTTGCCATCTGGAGCAAGAGCGACATCGTTAAGAAAAGTAGCTCCTGGCACATTTATTCTTTTTATGATCTGTGCAGTAGCCTGATCTATGATCACAAGGTCGTTTATGTCAGCGACATATAACTTCCCATCATTGAGTACCATCCCTTTTGGAGCATCTAAGCCTTTTAACCATGTTGCATTGAGTATATTTCCTCTTTGGTCGAGTGTTGCTATATATCCATCTCCATCTTCTTTATTAGGTGGCACATTCCCTATACAAGACACATAATACAACCCTTGCCTTTCATCAAATAAAACAGATTCCGCTGTCATTAATGTCGAATCAGATTGCCACACTTTTGTAAGTTTTATGTTTGTTACTGGAACTTGATCAAGTGCGGGCGCGCTATATTCTGTTATTACAGCGGGTGCAGATACCTTTTTATCATTTTTGCAAGAGATCAACATTGATCCGAGTAGCAATGCAAATAAACCTAGTTTCATATGCGTATTCATTCTTTGATTGTTTGATTGTTTTATTGTTTTATTTAGAATTCTTGCGGTTGTTTGGATATAGGATGCAAATTATGATTTTTTTTTGGCAATACTCACTTCGGCTACGCTCAGTGAGCGGGGTTTGTTATTATCTCTGTTTGATGGAACCAAACGCTGTCTGAGCGGAGCCGAAGACAGCTATGGTTGAGTGAAACTGAATCTGCACCTTACTCCCCCAACAAATCCTTATAAGTCACATCTTTCTTCTTATTCAATCCGATCGTATATGTTACAGCCGGATATGAACCTATTACAGATTGCATTGGCTCGAAAGTAAGATCATCACTAACATCAAATTCCATTAAATGTCTATCTATAAAAGCTTCAAATATTGTAATTAGATGACCACCGAGGAAAAATATCCATGAATATTCTTTTTGCTTTCGCCATTTGTTACGATTTGACAAAAGTATATTCACATCGGTAACACCACCAATGTCCATGAGATTGTCTGGATCATTAAGATTATTAAGATAGACCCTTTGAAGTTCGTTATAATTGGTAGTACTTTCTATAATCCAATAGATTGTGCCACCTTCTACAGCATATACAAGAGGCAACTTCCACCATTTCTTATTGTAAATCTGTCCTCCTCCAGGGATAACGAGTCCATAAAACGCAGCTCGCCCTGGCTTCCCATAGAAAATATCAAAAATTGAATTATTGACGATTGTGGTGGAGTCTTTTCCCGGATTGACTTGTTCTATTTTGGAACTGCTATCATTTTCATTTATATCGTTATCTATCTGACAAAACACAAATTGTGTTGATAGTAAACAAACCAAAATCATAACTTTCCTAATCATACTTTGATTAACGATGGTGGTAGTAAAATGTGTTGTTTAGTCATCTAACTTTTCCAAAATAGATAAGATGTTATTGAATTCTCTATCGGACCCAAACCTGATAGATATCTCACCACTACCTGTATCTGACCTTTTAATCTTTACAGATGTTCCTAGATTGGCACTGAGATTATCTTGTACTTTTCTAACTTCTGCAGGTAACTCTTTGCTAGCCTTTGATGTTGGTGCACTAGTTGGTTCATTATATATTTTTAGCAGATTTTCGAGTGCCCTGACACTTAAACTTTTGGCAATAACCTCTTTAAATATATCCAATTGTAGACTTACCTCTTCGATCCCAGCCAAAGATCTTGCATGTCCCATGCTTATCACATTATTCTTAATAGAAGACTGGATCTGTGGAGGAAGTTTAAGCAATCTCACGTAATTGCTAATTGTGCTTCTCTTCTTCCCCACTCTTTCTGATAAGGATTCATGGGTTAGGTCACATTCCACCATTAGTCTTTGATATGAAATTGCAATTTCGATAGCATTAAGATTGGATCTTTGGATGTTCTCAATCAATGCCATTTCTAGCAATGCTTGATCGTCAGCAATTCGAATAAATGCAGGTACAGTATCTAATCCAGCTAACTTGCTAGCTCTCATTCTACGTTCACCAGAGATCAACTGATATTTATCGCCTCCAATACTTCGCACAGTTATTGCTTGAATTAATCCATGGATCTTAATCGATTGAGCTAATTCCGACAATTCTTCAGGGTCAAACTCACTCCTTGGTTGGAATGGGTTCACTTCAATATTTGCTAATGGAATCTCAAGAATTGAACTATTTAGCTCTTTAACTAGCTCTGTTTTTTCTCTTGGACTATTTGTGTTTTCTATATTGGTAAGCAAAGCTCTCAGGCCTTTTCCAAGTTCTTTCTTTTTACTCTTGCTCATGATAAATTGTAGTTCTTATTTATGTAGTTCTTGTCTGACTATCGGTTAGTATTAGGATTGTTTCAGTGCTTCTTTGAGTTCCTCCATGGTTCTATCTTTAAAAATAGCGTCCGTATTCTGCTGAAGAAACTCATTGGCTAGATTCAAAAAGTTAGTAGATCCCTTACCGGTAACGTCATAGATAATAACTGGTTGTCCAACACTCGGAGCTTCACCAATTTTAGAATTCCTATGGATTATTGTGTTAAATACCTTGTCAGAAACGATGTTATTAACTTCATCCACTACCATATTAGCCATTCTTAATCGACTGTCATACATTGAAAGGACTACACCTTCGATAACTAATTTTTCGTTCAACGAATCTCTAACCATATTGATTGTTGATTTCAATTTTCCAAATCCTTCTAGAGAGAAAAACTCACATTGAACGGGTATGATTACAGAATCCGCAGCTACTAGCGCATTTACTGTCACCAATCCAAGAGATGGTAAACAGTCCACAAAAATATAGTCGTAATCATCTTTGATTTTATCAAGCATATTCTTTATGAAAAACTCTCTTGAAAGTTTATTTACTAACTCTATCTCCGCACCCACAAGATTTATGTTCGAAGGCAGGCAATCAAGATTTGGTGTTTCTGTTTTGACAATAGCTTCTCTAGGATGTACATCATCGATGATACAATCATAGATAGTCACTTCAAGGTTATCGGTAGCGATTCCTACTCCAGAACTGGCATTACCTTGAGGATCAGCATCTACTAACAATACTTTCTTATCCAATATGGCTACAGCTGCTGCTATATTTATTGCTGTGGTTGTTTTTCCAACTCCACCTTTCTGATTAGCTATTGCTATTATTTTTCCCATCTAAATTTTCGATTATAATTCTGAACACACCGAAACGTATTACGTTCATTCAGTAAAAAGATTCCAAGTGCAAAAATAGATTATTTAAACCTAAAGTTGAATTTTTAAGATGTGTTTGTATCATATTTGATAATTACGCAATCTTTCAGGGCATTTTCTAATCTTTACACCTCTCTATTTTGTTAAATACCAAAAGAAAATATATGATAGCAATAATATCGGCAACCAATAGACCAGCCAGTAGAACAGAATTCGTAAGTAGGAACTTATTTGAAATGATTGGTAAATATACAGATGAAGAAGTAAATCTTATAAATTTGAGTGAAGTAGATCCTGGGTTTGTTCATGCGAAGATGTATGAGGCAGAATTTCAGCATCCTGACCTTACAAAAATTCAAGACGAGCAAATCATTCCTGCAGATAAATGGATTATTGTATCTCCTGAATATAATGGTTCTTACAGTGGAATTGGCAAAGTCTTCGTCGATGCACTTTCAATCAGAAAATATGCTGAGACTTTCAAGGGCAAGAAACTTGCATTAGTTGGTGTAGCAACTGGAAGAGCTGGTAATTTACGAGGATTAGATCATCTAACAACATCCTTTAATTATCTTGGCATGAAGGTTTTCCCTAATCGACTTCCACTCGCAAATATAACTGACCATATGGTCGGAGATGGGTTCGATGCAGATACAACTGAGACTTTAGATAGATTCGTGGAAGGGTTTGTTTCGTTTTGATTGATACTTACATTGATTTAAATCTAACGCTATTAATGAGAGAACATTAGTTAATGTATACATACTTCGACATTCTCAATTCTCGTTTAAACTTTAACTTTAACATTTAGAAGTTAACTTTGATCTTTCCCAATGCGTTATTCCCTTAACATCAAAATACTGAACAGATGAAAAATCTACTTCCATTACTTGCAATTGCATTATTCACTTTAGCATCTTGTGAAAATAAAGAGGCACTCCTTAAGGATGATCAGATAGCACAGCTACAAGATCAAATTGAAACTATGAAATCCACTAACGCTGGCCTATTAGATAGAATGTCTGATTTATCAGTTGTCAGTAAAACAGGTGCAGAAAGCATTAAAACATCACTTGAAAACATAAGCAGACAAACTTCTTATATAGAAGATCTCAATAAAAGAGTGCAGTCCAAAGATTCTGTCAATTTATCATTAGTTATGAACTTAAAGCGCTCGTTATCAAATATAAATGATACTGATATACAAGTAGAAGTTAGAGGAGGATTAGTACATGTTTCAATCTCAGACAAGCTACTGTTCAAATCAGGAAGTGCATCTATTAATCAAAAAGCAGATGATGTATTGGCTAAAATCGCATCGGTCATCAATGATCATGATCAACTTCAAGTATTGGTTGAAGGTCATACCGATGATGTTCCCATGAACACTACTTGTATATCGGACAACTGGGACCTTAGTGTTAAAAGAGCAACCGCTGTGGTTAGATCATTGTCAAGCGAGCATTATGTATCTCCTGAAAGATTAACTGCTGCCGGTCGATCTTCATATGTGCCAAAAGATGATAATGATACCGCAGAAGGGAGAAGCCGAAATAGAAGAACAGAAATCATTATTCAACCTCGATTAGATCAATTTTTCCAACTGATGGAAGCTCCAGAAGCACTTAACTAATTATAATTTATGGTATATAGATTAGTACTTTTTCTAACTTTGTGCTTTATCACAGTACACATGATGGCGCAAGAAGAATTCACACATTACTATATTAAGATTGATGGCTCGGACATTGAAAATTTAGATATAGAACTTGGCATTGTAGATTACGACAAAGAGTATAATCCGAAGCAGAGCAAGTTAGAGAACGTTTCTACCTTGTCTCAATTAAATGATGCAATAAGTGCATCTATGGAGGTAAGTAACACTTCGAAACAGCTCAATATCCTTATTCATGGTATTTGGGGTGACAATACTTTTGCATGGAAAGAAATGGTAAGAAATCTAAGCCGAGATGTATATTCTACTGATGATGGAAAGAAAAAAGTGCTGCTCTCAATAGTTTGGAACAGTTCAATAAACTATCTAACTGGAGTAAAGATTGCACGTAAAAAAGGTGATTTCTTGGGTCCGTTTTTCAAAGAACTGGTCGACCGTAAATTGGTAGACACAAAACTTTCATTCCTTTGTCATTCTATGGGTAATCGGATATTTCAGCATTTGATGCATAGTAGTGGATTAATAGAAAACGGAGAGCAGGTAGTAGATCATTATATAGCTGCTGGAGCAGATATAGAAAGCGAAATTTTCGACGAAGGAAAATCATTAGAGAATTTAAGTAAAGTTGTCAAAGATGTGACAATCTATGTACACAATAATGACAGGTCCCTAAAAATGTCGAAATTGGTAAATAAAAATAAGCGCTTAGGTCTCAATGGCTTAGATCCTTATGCGATGCCTGAAAATTTTTCCATTATTGATGTATCTGTGATATCTGATCATGTCAATTTTACAACGAGTATGAGTAATCATCGATATTTTTATATGAGCCCTACAGTAGTAAAGGATATCAAAAGAATAGTCTGGTCAAAAGATTATGTCACTCAGAAGAAAAGATTAGATCATCCTAGAAGGTTGAAACTGATGCCAGAAGAGTTTTAGTTCATAAGAAGTCATCTTGTATCACCTAATATTTTAATTATGGAAAGTAAGATGATTAAGAATTATTTCGATAAGCAATTTGAACTAAGATATTTTGAAATGAATGAATTTGGTGTAGCATCGCCAACTACCATCTTAACTTTACTAGAAGAAACGGCAGCTGACCATTGTTACTCTATAGATCATAGCCTTTATCAATTAGCCGAACAGAATATTGGATGGGTATTAATTTCTGGGATTATGCAAATGGATCGATATCCCAACTATAAAGAAAAAATTACCATTAGGACTTGGTTATCTAGTTATTCAACAATAAAAGGTTACAGAGAAAATATTATTTACGACGAACAAAATATTATTATTGGAAGAGCCAAAGGCTTGTGGATTTTCTTTGATATAAATAGAAGAAGACCTGTTCAAATATTCGATGATATAATAGAAAAATGGTCTTTTTGTGATAAAAATAGTATTGTCCATGATATTACCGAGAAGATAAAGCCGGTCGAGAATCCTGATTTCGAACTAAATTTTACAATAAATAGATATGATACAGATATCATAAAGCACGTAAATAACATAAGATATTTGCAATGGGCCGTTGAGACAATTCCGGATGATATTATTGACAATTATTATTTGTATTCTATAGATGGTAGAATTATAGCAGAAGCACATTATGGTCAAACAATCATTTCCTTAACTAAAATTGATACAAATGGCTTCTCATTCATTCACTCAATGAAAATTGATGGAACTGATAAAATTTGTGCAACGGCAAAGACGATTTGGAAGAAGGTAAAACGCTAGACAATAAGCAAATAAAGCTGAGAAAGAAAGCAAACTGCATTTAAGAAATACAATTTGGTATTACAGCTCTTTAATACTCTAATATGAAAGTGTTGCGAATCAAAATTACTAGCTTCCTCTCTATTTCTAATTTATTGCAGCTATTTCTCAGATAGGAGTTCATTGATTATCAGCTTAGTGTCTAAACGCTGTACATCTTCCACTTTACTAACCATTTCTAGCAGCCTATTATCTTGAGACCTTCCTTTTTTCATGGCTTCCTTATAGCTCATTTCTGGTTTGAAGGTAACAAGTGAATACTTAGAATAGTATTCAGGATGTTCTTGCTCAAGTTTCATCTCCAACTTCCGTTTCTTCTGAAAATCAGGGTCATTAACCTTATCCTGCATTTCGTGAAAATTATCAATGGCTAAATCAGCAATCGCATTTGCATTTTCTGCCCTACTATCTTGATACTTCTCAAATAGTAAGTTCCAATCAGAGTCACCATGCTCTTCTAACATGTCATCAAATACACGCACATCTTCGAAAGAAGCATTCATTCCTTGCCCGTAGAAAGGGACAATGGCATGTGCCGCATCTCCCATGATCAAGCTTTTCCCATATGCTTGCCATGGGTAGCATTTTATTGTGCCTAATGTTCCAACGGGATTACTCTCATATTCTTCAATGTAGTGAGGAATATGGGGCAATAAATCTGGATAATATTCTTCAAAAAATGAAGTCAAAATTTCCTCTTTATTTAAGGTATTAAACCCCGCTTCACCTCCATAAGGATGAAACATAGTTAGCGTAAAACTTCCATCCATATTAGGCAATGCAATTATCATAAATGAGCCTCTTGGCCAAATATGTAATGCATTCTTTTCTATTCTATAGCCTCCATTTTCGGCAGGAAGTATACTAAGTTCCTTATATCCATGTCTCAAGAAATCCTGAGAATAATTAAAAAGTAACTCTGTAGTTCGTGACATCATACTTCTCCGAACCACAGAACCCGCTCCATCAGTTCCGATAAGAATATCTCCAGTATCTATAACATCCCATTCGTTGGCTTGTTTGAAGGTTGCTTTTGCATTCTTGAGATCAACATTTTTACATGCACTATTAAAGTGAATTTTGACATTCTCCATTTTTTCTGCTTCATCAAGAAGTAGGCAGTTTAATCCCCCTCTTGAAACAGAATTAATATAATCTTCCGACCTTCCACTATAAGGAGACAAGTAAGTGTCGCCCGCTTTAGTATGAATCATTCGGCCATGCATAGGAATGCAGTATTCCAAAACTTTTTCTTTCAGACCAACCCTATCAAGAGCCATCAATCCACGAGACGATAATGCAAGATTGATAGATCGTCCTGCAGCCATATCTTCATTTCGCATATCGCTACGTTTTTCATGAAGGCTAATCTCATAGCCACGTTGTGCCATTCTTATTGCTAATAATGTACCACATAATCCTGCACCTACGATCACTATTTTCTTCTTTTCCATTGTTCCTCCTATATACTTTCTTTAATAGTAATATTAACTTTTTGTTGCGTCTAATTGTTCTTTTAATAATTCAGAAAAACGATAAACATCTTCATAAGAATTATATAACGCCGTCGGTGCTATTCTAATCACATCTGGCTCTCTCCAATCCGCAATCACCCCAGCTTCCGTTATTTTATCAAATAGTGACTTGTCTGCGCTTTTGACTTGGATTGATAGTTGACTTCCTCTTTGCTTTATATCTCTAGGCGATATTATTTTTATGCGATCATCACCAATATCGTCTACTAAGTATTCCAAGTAACCTGTCAGGGAATCTGCTTTCTTTCTCAAATTCTTTATTCCGGCTTCTTGAAATATTTCTAAGGACGCTTTGATAGCGGCCATCGATAAAATCGGAGGATTACTCAACTGCCATGATTCTACTCCAGGAATAGGATCAAAGCCATCTCTCATTTTAAATCGAGTCTCTTTATTATGTCCCCACCAGCCGGCAAACCTTGGTAATTCTTTATCATGAGCATGCCGTTCATGTACAAAACATCCAGCTAAACTTCCAGGGCCAGAATTCATATATTTATAACTACACCAGACCGCAAAATCTGCACCCGAATCATGCAATTGCAGATCTACATTTCCAGCTCCATGAGCACAATCAAATCCCACTTTACATCCTTTTGCATGACCCAATTCAGTGATACGTTTCATATCAAAAAATTGCCCTGTGTAATAATTCGTATTTCCGATCATGATCAAGGCGATCTCATCTCCTTGCTCCTCAATAACACGTTCTATATCTTCCGCTCTTATCAATTCCTCTCCATCTCTTGCCTTCAATTCAATCATTCCAACAGCAGGATCGACACCATGAAATTTCAATTGAGATTCTACAGCATATTTGTCCGATGGAAATGCATCAAATTCGATAAGTATCTTATTTCTTTTGCCTTTTGGTCTATAAAACGAGACCATCATCAAATGAAGATTGACAGTTAAGGTGTTCATTACGACCACTTCAATCGGTTTTGCACCTACTACCTCAGCCATGGCATTAGTAAGAAACTCATGATAAGGTAGCCAAGGGTTTTTAGCTTGTAAATGTCCCTCTACCCCATAATTCTGCCAATCAAGAAGCTCCTGATTGATCGAATCTTTGGTAGATTTTGGTTGCAATCCTAAAGAATTACCACATAGGTAGACAAAGGGTGTCCCATCTTTTTGTAATGGAATGTGAAATTTATCTCGAAAATGCCCAAGTGGATCATTTGCATCCATTTCTTGAGCATATTGAAGGTTATTTTTAAAAGTCAAATTGTTAGATTTTATTTCCTGCCAAGATATTACTTTTCATTTGGATCAGTTAATTATGCGCCATAAATTAAGTTATTACTATTTTGTACACTCACCTTTCGTCAGACCATTCTATTTCTCGACTACGCTCGGAATGACAATGCTGCTCGACTTTGCTCGGAAGGACAATGCTGTTCGACTTCGCTCGGAATGACAAGGCTAAAAGTATAACATGATTTACGCACTGAGTGCCGGTGGCTTGCGCATTGCTATCTTCAGGACCAGCATTAAATAAGGAAACAGCATAGTAACATCTTGCCCTGAAAGGGAAAGACAGGAGAAAGGGTAT
>CAXBGT010000098.1:0-20046 GCA_963975265.1 uncultured Saprospirales bacterium | reverse complement strand
AAGATGAACAGCAACTCTGTTGTACACTCGGAATAAAGTGCAAATTAGAATCTTTTGGAAATAAGTTAATACACCAAAATTGTGTGAAAAAAATCGTTATCTGTAAGATGCATGAGATACTTTGGATTGCGATATCTTAGATTCATAAATATTAGTACAATATAAATTGAAAGCCAAATGCATTTAAAAAGTACTGTAGACATGTGACCATTCTCAGTATGAATACTCACTTTGATAGATTGCCATTTCTTTATATCATTAAAACATCAAAACAATTTGGAAACAACAATTGATAATCTATTCTATACAGGAGAGACAATAACGCTCAATCTCAGAAATATGCACTACCAAGTGTGTTTGTATCGCGAAGAAGTTCATATTCTAAAAGGAAAATACCCAGCGGAAGCTAGTAGTGATAAGATGAAGCACTATAAAAAGATCTTTAAGTTCTATGATAAGCACTTGATTCCTGCATTAAGAGAAAGCGCTGCCATGGAACAAAAACATATCGCAGTAATCAAAAAGAATCCAGACCCAGAATTCAAACCACTGGTAGAGGAAGCTCAATATCACCAAGAATTGAGTAAGAAATTCAGAACTAGATTTCAGGAGATGCATACAGAATTTCATACATATAGCCAAAGTTTAAGAAAATAATGTTTGCTGTAGGATTTGAGGTGCCAGTTATTGGCTATAATACTATCTTGTGGCTAGAGAATTAACTCATAATGTATGAATCCGAAAGTAGATGATTTTATATCTAAAGCTAAAAGATGGCCAGAAGAAATCTTGGTGCTCAGAAGTCTATTACTAGATTATGATCTTTCTGAAGAACTCAAGTGGAAACCGCCATGCTATGCTTATGATGGCAACAATACGATAATCATAGCATCATTTAAGGACTATTTTTCACTTGGTTTTTTCAAAGGTGCACTCTTCAAAAATGAGCATGGATTACTTGTAGCTCCAGGTGAAAATAGTCAGGCAGTACGGCAATTGAGATTTACCTCATTAGACGAAATAGTTAAGAATGAGGCGATCATCAGATCTACAATCCAAGAAGCTATCGAAGTAGAAAAGTCTGGAAGAAAGATTGACTTCAAACAAAAAACTGAACTGCTATATCCAAATGAATTGATTGAGATATTTGAAGATGATAAGGATTACAAAATAGCATTTGAACGATTGACTCCTGGGCGTCAGCGAGGATATAATCTGCATTTTACAGCTGCAAAACAATCGGCGACTCGCATAACTAGAATACAAGCTTGTAGAAACAAAATCATGGATGGAAAAGGAAAGGACGATTGCACATGCGGACTTTCTAAGCGGATGCCGTGGTGCGATGGTTCTCATAAGATGATAGTAATATAAATATGCCAATTTATATCTTATTGTTTTGATTCAAGAGAGAATGGGTTTTCGCAATAGGTATTCGTGACTTTAGTCGCGTTGTTCCACGCATGCTGGTTATACAGTTAATTTAGTTTTATTTTATATTGATTCACGAAGCTGAAGCAGTGGATACATTTTCAAGTCGCGTGCTTTCAACTAATTCTGACGTAGTGCAATTACATCTGATAAAACAATTTCTTGTTCACTTTTGGTTTTTCATATGACTCGCCAACCAGTTCCTTCAGATCCCCCTCTATCGTTTCGCATATTGTAGTCATAGGTGTGTCTGTGGGATCATTGTTAAAAGGATTTTGAAGGTTTGTAGAAGACTTTTCTAGTAAAAAGAAAATCGAGGAAATAACTAGGATAAGAGGCAGTTGAAATATGAAATGCACATGTTTGAGTGAAATATCAAGTACAATCACAAATACAAAAATGCTGGCATGTAATACATATTTGTAAGTTGTTGGGAATATTGTGTTCTTGATGCGTTCTGCTCTACCCATTGACTCTATCAGTCTTGTAATGGTTGAATCGATTTGAGTATGTTCAAAACCACCAATGATTTTGCTTTCTCTCATTTGTCTTAGGTCAGATATTTGATTTTGAGCTATGGCTAGAGGGATATGATTCTTTTTACTTGTTGATGCCCATTCTTTTGATGGTATGTTTTCTGATCCTTTATCAAAGTTAGAAATTCCTCTTAGTCGGTTTACTAATGTATAACACCATGCTATTTGTCTGAGTGCTATCGTCTTAATTTTTTCTAAATTGCCATCAGGACAGAATCCTTGTAGCTGTAAAACTAAAGTTCTACTATCATTCACAATAACACCCCATATCTGTCTAGCTTCCCACCATCTGTCATAGGACTGGGCCATTTTAAATGATAGCAAAACAGAAATAGCAGTACCTAGAAATGCAGGTATATTGAGAGGCATCTCAGGAATCTTATCTGAAACTTGTGTTAACAAAATAGTGACTCCTATATTAATGCATAGTACCCAAAGTAGGTCAACTTTTATTTTATGGAATAGGTATAGTATAGGTACTTTATTTTTTATTATCATGCTTAGTAGTGATAGATTATGTTGTAAGAATTTTTGTTATGCTACAAAACTATACAGCAAAGATACAAAATTGGCATGTTGGTCACTTCGTACTATTTTTCTAAGGATAGAAATTCAAATTTCATCAATATTGAAATAATATGTTCGAAGTGATAATCGAAGTCTTAAGTGGTGATCCCTAATTCTGACCATTAGCTAAACGTTCACACAAGTTCGAAATCGACCTTTTATCCCTTGGTTTTGTTTTTATTGTGTGACGATGGATCTTAGTCTATGCTTAGTTGGGTCGGTACTTCAGACCCTTTTGTATCCGTTTTCTATATTAGAATTTATTTCTCCTTTTAGAAGATGTGCAATTTGTTTTACCACACTTTACAACTTCTCTCCGCACCTCAGGCAATATCTTGCATGTTCTAAATTGCCAGGCTCACCGCATCTGGTGCATTCCTTAGTGTCAGGAGCATTAGTTTCTTCGCCTGCTTTGACCATCTCAGCTGATACAATTCCAGTGGGTACAGCCAATACAGCATATCCAGAAATCATAATTATACTCGCCATGAATTGGCCCAACGTAGTGGTTGGGGATATATCTCCGTATCCTACAGTAGTCAGGGTCACTATCGCCCAATAAATGCCTCTCGGAATACTATCAAATCCACTATCGGCTCCACCTTCAATGATATACATCAGACTACCAAAGATGCATACCATCAATAATACGAAAAACATAAAAATTGAGATCTTTGTTCTACTTGCTTTGAGAGCATCCACAATCATTTGACCTTGGGACAGATACTTTGTTAATTTAAAAATTCTGAATACTCGCAATAGTCTGAGTGCTCTTACAATACTCATCGAATGGCTACCTACGATGAAAAGACCTAGGTAAGTAGGAATTATTGATATTAGATCCACAATACCGTAGAAGCCTTTGACATATCGCCATGGAAAATTTGCTGTGTAGATTCTCAAGATATATTCTGCGGTAAATACAATAGTCATCATCCATTCCAAGAAAATTAGAACAGACCTATACTCCTTTTGGATAGAAGGGACCGTCTCAAAAATTACTATGATAATACTTAAGATTATAAGTCCTAATAGGATGATTTCGAATAACCGTCCGACTGCTGTATTGGTTTCAAATAGGGCCTCATGGACTCGCTTTCTAAATCGCTTGTGCCCTGGGCTATTTATTAAATCTTTTATTCTATTAATGATAGTTAATGCCATGGCTATACTTTTCCATTTTGAGATAATAAGACTGCTACCGATCTGGTCTTAGGGAACTGTGCAAATACATTGATCATGATCACTATTATCGGAACACATAATAACATGCCCACTATTCCCCAGAGTAAACCCCATAGCACCAGTGAAATTACAATGACGAAGGGACTAATATTGAGTGAATCACCATACAACTTAGGCTCAAGTATTCCACCTATACATAGTTGGATAAATCCTACCCCAATCAAAATAATAAAGAAGGGTGATAACTGATCAAACTGAAGTAGAGCGATGATACTAGGAAATATTGTTGCTACTATTGATCCTATTGTAGGTATGAAGTTGAATACAAATATCAAAAATGCCCAGAATAGAGCAAAGTCCAATCCAGCAAACTTGATCACTCCATAACTCAATAGTCCTGTAGCGAATGATGCAGCAAATTTTACACCGATATAGGTACGTACAGCCTTGTTGATATTGGTTGTCAATGTTGCTATTCGTTCTTTTCTTTCTTTGTCAAATCTAAGAGCCGCCATCTTTCTGGTGAATGTATGTTGCTCTATTAGTAGAAAGAAAGTATATAGAAGGATCAAGAGAAATTGCTGAGCCATGTTCTTAAAGGAATTTAATATACTCCCTAAGTATCCATTCATATCTAGCTCTGAAGTCATAGTACTAAGGCTAATAGTCTCCGTATATCCAACAACCGCCATGATCCGAGATAGTTGTTGTTCTAGATTGACCTTGTAATCTGGAGCTGCAGAGATCATACTATTGATCGTCTGACCGATGACACTACCTACAGAAAATATAATAAACAACACAAATATAGTAGATAGGCCTAGTGTTATTCCATTTGGCACCTTACTAGAAAATTTAGTGATCATTCTGACCAGTGAATTAACAGCATTAATAAGATACCATAATACAATAGCCAGAATCACAGGGACAAGGAAATCCTTACTATAAATAATAAACAAAAGGATGAGAGCTATTACGATTAGTGTATGTGAGAGTCTTTCAATTTTCATAATGGAAGAAATTAATGGATGTCAGAATGCTCAAATCTCGATACCAATAGAGCTACCAAAACAGTGAGATAAAGTGGTCCAGTTGTACTCAGTATTATACAAACAGATCTCGCTGGTGGCGATATAGGTGTAATGTCTCCATACCCCAGAGTACTCAGTGTGATAAAAGAGAAATAGAAAAACTTACTTGGAGTGGTTATATTTTCTAACTCTAAATTATTAATAGATCCTGGAGCTATATTCTCAATAAGCATAAGAATGTATCCCCCGACTATTCCTATCAATATATAAACTATGACTGATGCGTAAAGTACACCAACCTTGACATTGACAGTAGCTACAATCATCTTGAGCAATCTAAAAGCTACATAAGCATAGAAGACGAGATAAATGAAAAAACTAAGATAGAAATCCAATGCCGCTTCCTCCCGAAATACTCCAAATCGATTGATCATGACTACAATAAAAGCAGAAGTAGCTCCTAGATATAATTGTTTCCTACTTTCTTGGATAGCATTGATTGATAGAAACAAGGTGAGACTATTCAGTAAGAACGATACAAGTCCATGATATTTGTTTCCTTCAAAGAAACTGGGTACGATCACCATAGCAATCAAGGATATCAATAGCGATCTATATCTAGAGGCTAGAAGGTTATTGATTATATAGAAGTGTTTAGAAGTTACTTTTCTCAAATTGCTATCAAAATTACTTTATGGATAATACTGCAATTCCTACTTTCCCATAGGTATGGTAGATGGGCAAAGATATATGAAAATGTCCAACTAATTCAGTTACTTTTACATGATTAACATCGAGACTCAATTCTGCCAGAAGTCTATGAACTGATGCATTCACTTTCGGCTTGGGTTTAACATAAGCCAAATTTCCTTTTCTTTCAACTATATAAATGTCAAATATATTATCAGATTCTGATTTTGCGCACAATATCATCTCACTTTTAGCACCACCTTTCCCAGTTAAGATATCTTGCCCACCGATAAGCACTAGCTTGAGGAACGACTGGTAAGATACTTCGATGGTGCTAAATACGTGATCGATGGCGGCCTTGTCGGAGGTTTGGATAAGTGCAATTCTGAAAACGAGTCATAGTCTTCACTTGCTTTATTTTCTTTGGAATATTCATTTTTTGAATTTGGGAAATCAGCTATTTTATCAAAAGAAGTGTTAAGTTTGAAAATGTTGTTGGGTCGTAATTTTTTATCCGCGTTTTCTATATCTGTCTCTGTAAAGCTAGTGCTGTCTGCAGGACTTTCTTCTCTATGAATGTTATCATTCACTTCAAATTCGGAATCTGATTCTGTTGTAACCTTTTTTACTAATGTACTATCTGTATTAGTTATCATTGTGGTATATGAAGTTCCGAGGTCTGTACTATGATAATGCAAAGGGTTGTAAGTGGTAAACACTCCATCGAGAGATGGTATCTTATCTTTTACCACATAATATCCCGTGGCTCTGATCACAGATATTAATACAGCCAACAGTTATATTTATAATGGGCTTATAGATTTTTTCTTAGCCTCATCGTTGTCATTGTTAGTAATAGGTGTTTCAATATTCTTATCTACCATGGTATTGCTTTTGAATTGTTTTTATACCGCTTTACGCTAAAATGTTTTCGTGGCCACTGTCATTATTGGGACAATTTCCTTCAGATTTATTTGCGCATCTAAAGTAACAGATTCTAGATTTTATGAATAATTCTAATCGTTAATGAGTGGATTACAAAGATTGACGTTATCAAATTTCCTTTGGGTCCACAAAAAAGATAAATAAATACTGACTTAGTCACATAATTTACTGGCGTGCTGAAAGAAAATAAGACCACTCAATATTGAGTTACCTCCTAAAATAAACCAAAATAATCAATATCCTTATTTCTCTACACTCATTATCATCTCTGCCATCTGAAGCTGTTGATACTCTTTAGTAAAAGAGACTACTTGATATTTTGATATGACGAGCATTTCATTGGATTTGATTGCTTTACTTTATAATTCTGAAGTGTGTGACCTGCAAAACAAGGACACGTGAGCATAAGCCTTCTGTAGGATTAAGAAGTATTGATGATTGGGTTTTTCAAAGTGAGATTGCATGCCGGTCAGGTCTGATTATAGTGTTGCAGAAGTAATATTGAGTGCCAAATTGAGAGAATAAATAGGCCCCTTTTAGCTTAACTTATTAGAGGTTAGGCGTATATCTTAATCTTGGATTACAGGAGTTTTTTATCGCAACAATTATTTAAAGAGTTATTAATGTTTTTATTCAAAAAAAAAGAAATAAATTTTAGTTTTGACTTTGAAATACAATTATTTGAAATTATTGTGACCTAAAAGAATGTTATGACTCTTAGGTACACTATGTAGTTAATTTCCTAATATTAGGAATAGCAAAATCATCAAATGCAAAACAACATCGAAAACGTAAAGCCAGGGTCTTTCGTTAGTGAAAATCATTGGTACCCTAAAGCACTAAATTCTACTATCCATCCAATGGTTAGTTTTTTTCTTAATTTGTCAAAAGATAGAATAATCACTCGGTATTGTCATCTAAATCCGATGGTAGATAGGTCTAAGTTGAATGAGATCTTGAGCTATGAATGTAAGCACTTCCTATGGGGTGGGGCAGATCTCATCAACTCCACTTCAGCTGGAGGAAAGAGAAACATGGTTGTTCTAGAAAATAACTCTTGTCCATCTGGACAAAAATCTATGCCGTTGTTGGATGATAATAAGGAAGACGGCAGTTATAGGTTGCTTATAGAACGGACATTTAAACCATTGCTGAAACCTAGAAAAGGGGTGCCAGTTGTCAAAGGAAAACTTGCGCTTCTATATGATAAAAATTACATGGAGACATCCGGATATGCGGCCGTGATTGCTGATGTGATGGATGAAAATGTATTGCTTGTTCCATTTTACAATGGAGAAAAAAATGAACATATCAAAATAGAAAATGATCTCATTTGTGTCTTCTACGATGAAGAATGGCATCCAATGCGAGCTGTATTCAGATACGTGACTCAAAAGCCATGGACGAGAATTCCACTTCATACTAAAACAAAAATTCTCAATCCAATCATTGCATGCCTCGCTGGCGGTCGTAATAAGATGGTCGCTGCCAAAGCATACGATATCTACAATACAGAATTAGAGGGTTTTGGACTAAGAATAAATACACCAGAAACAATCTGGGATGTAAGTAAAGCAGAGATACCGCTATGGGTTCTGAAGATGGGCGGTCAGGCTGTGGTCAAAATTCCGTATAGTAATGCAGGGCAAGGGGTCTATACCATTACTAATGATCAAGAGTTGGAAATATTCATGGCCTTGGATATTGAATATGAACGATTTATAGTTCAGAGTCTTATAGGAAATTACAATTGGTCATCCGTTAGTTCTTCAGGTAAATACTACCATGTAGGAACAATACCCAACGCCAAAGGTGAGACATACGTAACAGATCTCAGAATGATGCTTAGTAGCACAGGAGAAGGCATCAAGCCACTATGTGTATACTCCCGCAGAGCTGAGAAGCCCCTGGCAGATTTTCTTGATCAGGGGACGGACAGTTGGGCTATGTTAGGAACAAATTTGTCTATCAAAGAAGGAGATAATCAATGGGGTTCAGACACCAATAGGCTGATGCTCATGGACCGTAGAGATTTTAATAAATTAGGTCTAGGCTTAGATGACTTGATCGAAGGATATATTCAAACGGTTCTTTCTACAATTGCTATAGATAAGATGTGTAAAGCACTTTATAATAGTAAAGGTAAATTCAGATTAAAACTGTTCAAATCACTCAATAATGATCCAACTCTTCTTGATGAAATAATGACCAGTTAATGATGAAATACAATGTACTTATTCTCACGGATCACACTGGACATAGCGATCAAAATTCTATCTATGCATTAGTGAAGGAAATGAATATCCATTCGCAATGCCGCAAATTAGATATCGCCTCTAGAGGAATCTCAGATAATGACAGCTTCTTCATGTATATGAATGAGGATGAATTGTATGGTACGAAAGTGGATAATGGATTTCACTATACAGCAGGCGGAACATGTTATTCTCAAGGACTATCGAAACTCAATCTACAAGATTACGATATCATTTTCTTAAGATTACCTCGACCAGTAACTGACGAATGGCTGCTATGGCTTGATGCCCATAAAGGGAATGCGGTAATCATTAATAATCCTAGCGGAATTATCAAAACTAGTAGCAAAGAATATCTTCTAAGTATTCCTGACGTCTTTCCAACCATAAGGAAGATAGAGAGCATACAAGCTGCAATAGATTTTTCATCATTACATCCGATTGTGCTTAAACCTCTCAGAGAATATGGAGGGAGAGGGCTTGTTAAGATTGATGGGGATACCGTTTATGATGGTGACATACCTTATGACCGAGATACATACCTCGCTAAAATTGAGAAGATTATTACAACTGATGGATATATCGGAATGAAATATCTCAAGAATGTAAGTCAAGGAGACAAGCGAATATTAGTGGTCGGTGGTGAGATTATGGCGGCATCATTAAGACTACCAAAAGAAGGGTCGTGGCTATGTAATATTGCGCAAGGGGGTAAAGCAGTGGCTACAGAAGTAACGGCAGAAGAAAAGAGTATTATAGACCAAATTACTCCAGACCTCATGAAAGAGGGAATCTTGATATATGGCGCTGATACGTTAGTTGATGACGATGGCAAGCGTGTGTTATCAGAGATTAATACATTAAGTATTGGTGGTTTTCCGCAAGCGCAAGAGCAGTCTGGGCTGCCAATTATTAAATTAACAATAGACAAAATTTTCGAATATGCACATGATAAGAAATAACGAGGTTCCAGTAATTCTTGACTTCAACATTGAAGATACTCCAAGGGGAACAACCAAACATTATTGGCTAAAACTAATCTCAGATGGATTTTCAAATCCCATTTGTATACCATTAATGGTCATGAGAGGTGTCAAAGACGGTCCGGTATTAGGAGTTACGGCAGCGGTGCATGGCAACGAGCTCAATGGTATATCTGTTGTTCAGCGACTTTTTAATGAAGTGTCGGTTGATGAATTATCTGGAACTATAGTAGGAGTACCAGTAGTAAATGTCCCTGGCTTTATGCGTAAAAAAAGAAGATTTAATGATGGTGTAGATATCAATCATATCATGCCTGGAAAGGAAGATGGTAATATCAGTCAAGTATATGCATATAGATTTATACAGAGATTTATTAAACATATTGACTATTTATTAGACTTACACACTGCCAGCACTGGAAGGATCAATAGCTATTATATTAGAGCAGACATGAGCCAACCTAAAGTTAAGAAGATGGCACTTCTTCAAAATGCTGATATTATAGTACATAATCCTCCTTCGGATGGCACGCTTCGTGGAGCTGCTGATGATATGGGGATTCCAGCCATCACTCTAGAAGTAGGAAATCCTAGCACATTCCAAAAGAAGTTAATTAGAAGTGGCGTGGACGGTGTACATAATGTGTTGTGTGATCTCGGGATGATACAAGATGAATTAATTATTACCGAAAAAGAAACTGTACTATGTACTGAAAGTCTTTGGATTTATACAGATATTGGAGGATTATTATCTATCCCGGTAGAACTTCGACAAATGGTTAAAGAAGGTGAATTAATCGCCGTGCTTCGGGATATATTTGGTAATAAAGTGAAGGAATATTTTGCACCTCGGGACGGTATAGTTATTGGAAAGAGCGTCAGTCCTGTTAACCAAACTGGTGGCAGGATTCTACATTTAGGAATATTGAAATAATACAAAATAATAGATCATGTCAAACAATAACAAGCCAAGAGTCATTAAGGACTATGAAAAATTATCCGATGAGCTGTTAGAACAAGTTAAACTTGTATACCCTAGAGGATTTCGAAAGCATCTCATCGAATTTACGGGGATCGACGGCAAAAGAAGGAAAGGCTTGCCCTATGAGACTGAAGAGAAGTACTATCTTATCCGTATGACTTCTGATGAAGCTATTTATGTCATAGCTGAAGATGATGATTATGATGAGAATGGTAACTTGAAAGTCCAAGTTCAAGCTAGGTTGTCTGACAAGTACGATGACGAAGATCACCTAGATGATTTCAATAGCAATGACGACAATGATTTTGGTGATGAAATGGACGATGAAGGAGATATTTCAATAGACGATATGGAAGACGATGTTGAAGATGAAGGAAGTGATACGTCGGATGATATTGATATCTAAGTAAATGTGTAAATAATTTTGTTTATTTTGTGACCAGTAGAGTTGATATGACTCACTGTTGAAACCTAAATTAATAATAAAATGAAAATTGAATATTATGCCACATCGTAAATTGCATAAGAAAGATCTAAAACCTAAAATGAAAGACCAAGTTGGGGATACTATCCATCACGGTAAACTGAAAATCGCTAAGGAAAAATATAAGCATAAGAGTCATTGGTTAGAACTAGATGACGATGATGATTTCGAGGACCCTAAGTACAAAGGTGAAGAAGAGTAAATGAAAAACACATATTTCGATCTTATTGATCAGAGTTATTACTTTCCTCAGGAAGGTTTTGATCTCAAAGATGGCTATTTGACGTTTCACGGTGTGTCACTCAAATATCTGGTTGAGAAATACGGTACACCATTTAAGCTGATGTACCTTCCTAGAATAGGAGAACAAATCAAAAAGGCAAGAAATCTTTTTAGAAGGGCAATCAAAAAACATAAGTATAAAGGGAAGTACTACTACGCTTATTGTACAAAATGTTGTCATTTTTCTCATGTTGTAAAAACTGCAGTAAGAGAAGGTATCCAACTGGAGACTTCTTCTTCATTTGATATTGATCTGATTTATAAGCTATACGAAGAAGGTGAAATAACTAAGAAGATTATTATCATCCACAATGGGTATAAAACCGAAGATTACCTGCAAAAGATAGCGAGACTTAATAAAGATGGATTCTATAACTCTATGTTAATCCTGGATTCTAAGTCTGAGTTGCAAAGGGTTAAAAGATATGCCAAAGGGTTAGATAAGCCACTGAAAATAGGAGTCCGTATGGCGATCGACGAAGAACCACAGACGGCATATTACACATCTAGACTTGGTATCAGAGCTAATGAAATTATTGACTTTTATAAAAATGAAATAAAAGGTGATAAATCGATTAGTCTAAAGATGATGCATTTTTTTATAGACTCAGGCATCAAAGATAACATGTACTATTGGGGAGAATTTCAGAAAGCGATGAAGCTTTTTGTTGAGCTCAAACAAGTCTGTCCTGAAATGAAGGCCATTGATTTAGGTGGGGGATTTCCTGTTAGAAATAATCTGGGATTTGAGTATGACTATGAATACATCATCAATGAACTAGTAGGTAATATCGCTTCAGCATGCAGAGCAGCTGATATCGAAGAGCCAGATATCTTTACTGAGTTTGGCAAATATACTGTAGGTGAAAGTGGAGCTACAATATTCTCAGTCCTAGAACAAAAAGCACAAAACGATGCAGAGATGTGGTATATGGTAGACAATAGTCTGATGAATACGATTCCTGATGCATGGTCTATCAATGAGAAATTTATTATGCTCCCAATCAATAAATGGGGCAATGAATATACAAAGGTAAATATTGGAGGTATAAGCTGCGATCATTCTGATTATTACAACTCTGAAGACATGAATCAGCATCTCGTACTCCCTAAATACTCGCCAGATGATGAAGAACCATTATACATAGGATTTTTTCATACCGGTGCTTATCAAGATTCAATAAGTGGTTACGGAGGTATTAAGCATTGTCTAATTCCATCTCCAAAAATGATTGTCATCGACAGAGACGAGACAGGCAACTACATTGATACTATCTACCGTAATGAACAAACTGTGGATGAGATGCTGGATATATTAGGTTATTAATTGAGAATCAGGATTACAGTAATATGAGAACATTCGCAGGCATAGAAGAGCAATATGCTGATAGAAAAAACGCAGCCGTCTATCTTCAGTCAATTCCCTATGATGGGACGAGTACCTGGGGTAAAGGTGCAGACAAGGGATTCGCTGCATTCATGGATGCAGCTGAGAATATGGAACTGTATGATATTGAAACCAACTCAGAAGTATATAAAGAAGGGATCCATCTTTTGGAGGATAGTCCATCTTTTGAATCTCCTGAAGAAATGTATCAATACACCTATGAGAATACCAAACAGCTCCTATGGGAAGGTAAGTTTCTTACTTTTTTTGGCGGAGAGCATAGCGTAAGTATTGGTTTGATCAAAGCTCACTACGAACACTTTGAAGACCTCACTATACTGCAGATAGACGCGCATGCTGACCTCAGACCAAGCTATGGTGGCACAGCTTACAATCATGCGTGTGCCGTGTATGATGCTAGTAAAAATGCCAATTTAGTGCAAGTGGGCATTCGAAGTATGGATATCTCAGAAAAAGAGCATATGAATTATGACAAAGTATTCTTTGCTGATGAGATCAAATATGGAGGACTTTGGCAAGATCAAGCTTTGGATCAATTGACTGAAAATGTTTATATCACATTAGATCTGGATGCCTTTGATCCATCGATACTTCCAGGCACTGGGACTCCGGAACCTGGTGGGTTGGATTGGTATACAGTAATTAATTTTTTAGCAACCATATTCGAACAAAGGAATGTTGTTGGGTTTGATATAGTTGAGTTGGCGCCGATTGTAGGCCATAAAGCTTCTGAATTTTTAGCAGCTAAACTTTATTATAAGATGCTTTCATACAAATTTGCATGAATTAAGTGTAAAAATCAATAATGAAAATAGAAGAAATTGATAACATAGAGTTGAAATATCTAAGTATAGAAGATTATGCAGAATTGAAAGCTGCAATGATATTAGCTTATCAATCTATGCCGGACGCTTATTGGAAAGAATCACAAATTCAATCTCTAATAAGTAAATTTGGTAAAGGACAAGTGGTGATCAAAATCAATGGCAAGCTAGCAGGTTGTGCATTATCAATTATCGTTGACTACGACGAATTTTCGGGAAGCCACACGTATAAAGAAATAACACAGAACTATACATTTGATTCTCACGATGATGATGGAGATGTACTTTATGGCATTGACGTCTTCATAAAACCTGAGTTTCGTGGACTTAGATTAGGTCGGAGATTATATGACTACCGAAAAGAATTATGCGAGAAATTAAATCTCAGAGGAATCGCATTTGGCGGTCGGATACCTAATTATCATAAATACATAAATGAACTTTCGCCAAAAGAGTATATAGAAAAAGTAAAGCGAAAAGAAATAAACGATCCAGTACTCAATTTTCAGATATCAAATGACTTCCATCCGGTAAAGGTGATGAAAGGATACCTAGATGGTGATACAGATTCTAATGAAGTGGCAGTTCTTTTGGAATGGGACAATATCTACTATCAAAGAGCTACCAAAAAAGCTGCAACCAAAAAGAGTGTAGTAAGAATAGGCCTGATCCAATGGCAAATGCGGCCCTATAATAAGCTAGAGGACTTACTGCAGCAAGCGGAATATTTCGTAGATGCAGTAGCTGGATATAGATCTGACTTTGCCTTGTTTCCAGAGTTTTTTAATGCACCTCTGATGGCTGAGAATAACCATTTGTCTGGATCAGAAGCCATTAGAGAATTAGCGAAGTTTACAGATAGGATAGTTCAACGATTCTCAGAATTATCTATCTCATATAATATAAATATCATTTCAGGAAGTATGCCAGAGATGAGAGATGGAATCCTCTACAATGTAGGATATCTATGCAAGAGAGATGGTACTGTAGAGCGTTATGAAAAACTGCACGTTACTCCTGATGAAGCTAAGGTCTGGGGGATGCAAGGTGGAACGGAACTCAAAGTCTTTGATACGGATTGTGGTAAAATTGGAATACTGATTTGCTATGATTCTGAATTTCCAGAACTAAGTAGACTTCTAGCTGATGAAGGTATGGATATTTTATTTATCCCATTTTTGACGGATACTCAGAATGGATACTCTAGAGTAAGACATTGCGCTCAAGCTAGAGCGATAGAAAATGAATGTTATGTGGCTATAGCTGGTAGTGTAGGTAACCTGCCTAATGTGCACAATATGGATATCCAATTTGCGCAATCTATGGTATTCACTCCTTGCGACTTTTCTTTCCCATCGAATGGTATCAAAGCGGAAGCGACACCTAATACAGAGATGACTCTGATCGCAGATGTAGACATTGATTTACTCCGAGAACTTAATCGATTTGGTAGCGTGAGAAATTTGCATGATCGTAGAAAGGATATATTTCAGTTGACGAAAACGGTGAAATAAAATTTAAGTAGAAGACTTAAGATTTAAGTTGAAAATATAGAAATAGTGGGAGGCTGAGGTTTAGTTTCGAGACTTAAGACTAGGAAAATGAAACAGAAAATGAATAGTCAACTTATATCTTGAACATAAAACTTCAACTAAAACTTAAAACTTGAACTTGAACTTACATTTAAAACTTCAACTTAAAACTTGAACTTAAAACTTAAAAACATATGACTAGAGGACCTGTTTCTAATTTTATAGAGCATCACTATCGCCACTTCAATGCAGCATCACTTGTGGATGCTGCGAAAGCTTATGAAGACCAACTAGCCAAGGGTAATAAGATGATGATCACCCTAGCAGGAGCGATGAGTACTGCGGAGTTGGGATTATCACTTGCAGAAATGATCCGACAAGACAAGGTCCATATTATTACTTGTACTGGAGCAAACTTAGAAGAAGATGTATTTAATTTAGTGGCACACGATCACTATAAGCGAATACCTAACTACAGAGACCTATCTCCACAAGAGGAACAAGAGCTACTTAATCAACACTTCAATAGAGTGACAGATACCTGCATTCCGGAGGAAGAGGCAATGCGACGAATCGAAGATCATTTATTCAAAGCTTGGAAAAATGCGGAACAAAATGGAGATCGTATGCTGCCACACGAGTATTTTTATAAGATATTGCTTAGTGGCGAATTAAAAGATAAGTACCAAATCGATCCTAAAAATAGTTGGTTATTAGCCGCCGCAGAAAAGAACATTCCAATTGTAGTTCCAGGTTGGGAGGATAGCACTTGTGGTAATTTTTTTGCTTCATACTGTATAGAAGGTAAGCTTAGTCCTAGGACTATGAAAAGCGGTATAGAGTATATGATGGAATTATCACAATGGTACCAAGATAATGGTGGTGAAAACGGAGTAGGTTTTTTCCAAATTGGTGGAGGGATTGCGGGAGACTTCCCAATTTGTGTTGTCCCAATGTTGCACCAGGATCTAAATATGAATCAGATTCCTTGCTGGTCGTACTTCTGCCAGATCAGTGATAGCACTACGAGCTATGGATCCTACTCGGGGGCAGTGCCGAATGAAAAAATCACTTGGGGAAAATTAGAAATTGAAACTCCAAAATTTATCATTGAAAGTGATGCAACGATAGTAGCACCTTTAGTATTTGCTTGGATTCTTGGTTGGTAAATAATAATTATGGATATCGCAAATTACTATAACGTCGACGATCAATATATTGAAGAGCTCTTTCTATTACAATCAGAGCTAGTCAAATTACAGAAATATATTAGTGATAATAAACTTAGGTTGGCTGTTGTTTTTGAAGGTAGAGATACAGCTGGTAAAGGCGCCGCTATTGCTAGATTTACAGAGTTTCTTAATCCACAGCACTATCAGGCAGTAGCACTTGGTAAACCGACCAAACGAGAGCGTGGACAATGGTATTTTCAAAGGTATATCAAGCGATTACCGAATGCTGGAGAGATGGTGTTTTTTGATCGCAGTTGGTACAATCGTGCTGTAGTTGAGCCTGTAATGGGGTTTTGTTCTGATGCTCAGTATCAACAATTTATCAATCAAGTCGATATCTTCGAAAATATGATCATTGACGATGGTATCGTTTTGGTCAAATTTTGGTTCTCCATAGATTCAATAGCTCAAAAGAATAGAATTCAAAAACGATTAGAGTCTCCTTTAGAAAGATGGAAAGTGAGTCCAGTTGATCTAGCTGCGCAAGAAAAATGGGCAGAATTTACAAAATACAAAAAGGCCATGATCGACAAAACAAGTTCGGAAAAGTCACCGTGGTTGATCGTAAAAGGCGCAGAACGAGAATATATGAGAATTGAAGCTATGAAATATATTCTATCTTTATTCAACTATACTGATAAATCAGATCTTGTACTGCCTCCGAACAGTGTAGCTATCAGCATTTCAGATTGAGACAGCAAGCAGGTGGAGGTGGACTAGCGAATAATAGATACTACATGAGTAAGAAAAGAAAGATAGGACTGCCACCAGGTTCACTAGTATACACTGGCACAAAGACAGACATAGATGTCAAAATCACCTACATAGAATATAATGAAGCATATCATCAATTAGAAACCTATGAAAAAAGTGAGAGTCTTCCTATCCATCAGTCGAATGAAGCAATAGTTCAGTGGTATGATGTAAGAGGACTGCACGATATCAATCTCATGCAGAAAATTGCTGAAAGTTTTGGTGTGCACGCATTAGCGATGGAAGATATAGTCGATGTACATAAGCGACCATCGTATGTAGAATATAAAAACGGGCACTTCATTTCACTCAAGGCTTTTGAATACAATACAACTAAAAAAGAGGTAGAACCACAAACTATCTCGCTTTTCTTCGGTAAAGGCTTCGTTTTATCCTTCCAAGAACACGAAGATGACATATTCCAACCATTAAGAGAACGTATAGCTAACAGTAAAGGTCGTATTCGACAGCGTGGATCTGATTATTTGACATATGCGATCATCGATGTCATAGTAGATAGATATTTCAACGTTATCGACCAAGTAGAAGAGGTGTTAGAAATGATAGAAGACACGATTAGTAACAATGTTGATTCCATGAATAAAGGCCAACTTCTAGCCACCAAAGTCAATCTAATAAAAATCCGAAAGTCAGTAATCCCCTTACGAGAAGCGCTGAATCAATTTATCCGATCAGAATCTGATCTAATAGATCCAAGGACTGAGGCCTATCTCAGAGATGTTTATGATCATACTATTCAAGTGGCAGAAAGTACCGATACTCTAAGAGATATCTTGGGTGGATTACAGGATCTATACCTATCAGAGATCAGCCTAAAAATGAATAAGATTATGCAGTTTTTAACTATTGTTACTGCAGTTTTTGTACCCCTATCATTCTTGACTGGATTATATGGGATGAATTTTGACGTGATCCCAGAGTTGAAGTATCAGAATGGATATTATGTACTTTGGGCAACAATGATTGCGATTACTGTTGGCATGTTTTGGTGGTTTAAAAGAAAGCGGTGGTTGTAATTTAAAGTAACATATCAAAGAAATGCGATTGATTTTAATGAAAGGCAATCATAAAGAGGATTATGGTTATGAATTTCATATTGTAGTCAATGAGGAGCAATATTTTGATGCCCGATATCTCTGATAATTAATTATTTGCTATGAAGAAGAAGGACCAAGTCAATCAAAAATCAAAATTTAGCAAACGTGGAAGTATTAAATACCGTAACTTAGCGTTATAAATACTCTATGAAGAAATCAGCTTTATATAGAATTACTTCTTTCACATTAGCCATGTTGATGTTATTCACATCAGTGGGCTTCTCTGCTGACTTGCATTTTTGTAAAGGAGAACTTCAGAGTTTTAGCTTTTTTGGAAAAGCAGAATCTTGCCATACGGCAAAAAAAAGTTGTCCCTTCCACACAAATATGGTACTTACTGACAACGCTGAAAAAGATTGCTGTAGCAATAAGAGTATAGAAGTGGATGACTTAGATACTGATTTTAATGTTTCACCTGATTTGCAATTATCTGATTTGCAATTGAGCTTTGCCACTTCGTTTGCTTACTCCTTCTTCTCATTATCTCTTCCTAAAGCCGTAAAATCTTCATTTCTAGAGAGGGTTAATCCATTGCCTCCAAGGGATATCTATGTCCTATTGGAAAGTTTTCTTCTCTAAAAATTATCAATTAATATAATACCGAAAACATTTGAAAATTGTGCTTGCTTCTCAAGCGGTTTTTAACATCCTGTCGGTATTCAAGACAATTGTCTTTGGGCATTATTTAAATTGACCAAAGGTGTACTGTTCAATACTTAATTGATATACATTGAAATATATAGTCAAGTTCTTCTTAGAGAACAAACTTATCACATGGTTACTTCTTGTGCTCTTCCTTGGTTGGGGAGTGGTCGTTGCACCTTTTGATTTTGGTATTAATTGGTTACCAAGAGATTCTGTCTCAGTAGATGCCATTCCTGATATTGGTGAAAATCAACAAATAGTGTTTACCAAATGGATGGGGAGGTCTCCGCAGAATGTAGAGGACCAGATCACATATCCATTAACTTCATCATTACTTGGTATTCCAGGTGTGAAAAGTGTGAGGAGTAATAGCATGTTTGGCTTTTCAAGCATCTACCTCATATTTGATGAAGATGTTGAGTTCTATTGGAGTCGAAGCCGAATATTAGAAAAACTAAATTCACTTCCTGGGAACCTGTTGCCGGATGGAGTATCACCTACTTTGGGTCCTGATGCTACCGCTTTGGGGCAAATTTATTGGTATACGCTGGAAGGAAGAGACAAAGATGGAAACCCTACTGGGGGCTGGAATCCTCAAGACCTGAGATCAGTTCAGGACTTTTATGTAAAGTACGGTTTGTCAGCCGCTGAAGGTGTATCTGAAGTAGCATCTATCGGTGGCTTTGTCAAAGAATATAGAGTAGATGTTGACCCTTCTACAATGAAGGCAAAAGGCATAACGCTAGCTCAAGTGATGAAGGCCGTAAAAGGGAGTAATCTTGACATTGGAGCTCAGACAATTGAGATCAATCAAGCTGAATACTTTGTCAGAGGACTAGGGTATGTGAAGTCTATAGAAGACATTGAAAATAGTGTCATTAGATCAGACAAAGGTACGGCCATAACGATTGGAGATATAGCAAAAGTCTATCTCGGTCCTGCAACAAGAAGAGGTATATTGGATAAGTCTGGTGCTGATGCTGTTGGTGGAGTGGTGGTTGCGCGATATGGAGCCAATCCTCTTGAAGTGATTAACAATGTAAAAGAAAAAATTAGGGAGTTAGGTCCTGGCCTACCCACTATAACATTGGCTGATGGTACAGTGTCTCAGGTAACTGTAGTTCCATTTTATGACAGAACACAGTTGATTAATGAAACGATTG
>CAXBGT010000097.1:0-20097 GCA_963975265.1 uncultured Saprospirales bacterium | reverse complement strand
TGGTTTCCAAACCTACCTATCTGGGCGGACTGGGCTTCGGAATGAAATGGATGATGGGCTGGATGCATGATACCCTCGAATATTTTAAAAAAGAACCCATTTACCGATGCATTAGGACGAAAAAAAAATATGGAGAATGCTTCATCCGCGTACGGAGGGGTAGTTAAAAATTAAGGATTTATTTTACTTCTATTTCAAAATTATTTCAATAAATGGAAAGAAATTATACTCCCCCTTCCGACAGATGGGCAGGAAGAAGCTCAGATCCTTCTATTGGGATTCAGTATTGGTATCAAGCAGTGAATGTAATTGATTTGCCTTCGAATGTTGAATGCTCTGAGCATATAGGGTTGGTGGGATATGTCTGTGACGAAGGTGTTCGCAGAAATCAAGGGCGAATAGGAGCCAAAGAAGGAGCGGCTAAAGTGATAGAGCGACTTGGGAAATTACCTTACCATCATGATCCTGGACTAGTTGCAGATTTTGGAGATATTCGATGTGATGACGAAGATTTAGAATCTTGCCAATTGTCTTTTGCCAAAGCGATCCAGCGTTTAATTGGAAAAGGAATTCTTCCCATTGCTATCGGTGGAGGACATGATATAGCCTATGGTCATGTTAAGGCCATTATCTCAAGTGTGCCTAAAGGAAATAAAATAGGCATCATTAATTTTGATGCACATTTCGATTTGAGACATGTTGAGGACAAGGCGAATTCTGGCACCCCATTTGGACAGTTATTAATAGAGAATGCGGATGCTTTAGAATATATGGTTCTTGGGATTCAACAGACAGCGAATACAAAAGAACTCTACGATAAAGCAAGGTTGTTGAATGTCCGCTATATAGAAAATTACAGTTGTCAGGATAAGCACTGGGAAAAGGTAGAAAGGGCACTAAATAACTTTATCTCTGAGGTGGATTGTATATACATTACGATTGATATGGATGGTTTCTCTTCAGCATATGCTCCAGGTGTAAGTGCTCCGTCTCCATTAGGCTTTACGCCGTATTTTGTATTAAAATGTCTGAATTATATCTTTAAATCCAGAAAAGTTATTTCTTGCGATATAGCAGAAGTGAACCCTGATTTTGATCAAGATAATATGACCTCTAATTTGGCAGCAAGGTTAGTAGATTTTATCGTGGAGAGATATTCGTTATATCATATAGAATAATTAACTGTCTTCATCAGACCAAAAGTCAATCCATCAATATGACCCATTAATGATGGAATATAGATACATTGGATAAAACGATAGTAGCCAACTGTCTTTCTAAATCGATTAGCAAGGAAAAGTATATCCTTTTATTGCTCTTTTGTGCCAGTAAAAAGTATTGCCGCTCTTACCAGGGGTTACATGTCAACCAACCCCATTTTTATGTTTTTATTTGCTTTGAAAGTCGGGTTTATTTATGTTGCTAACGCCTCTTTTTGAGACTTCATTGTTTCTGTAAACTTCTGTACCTGAGATTGTAGATAGTGTCACACCAGAACATTCTAATGCATCAAACTTACAATTATTATAACTTTGTCCTTTTTTATTCAGTCCTCTACCAAGGAGTTTATTTATGTTTTCTGATTCTGATGTTGAAGAGTGGATTTTAAGTTTTTGGAAGAATTGATCTTGAAGTAACTCCTCATAAGTAATACCAAGAGTTTTTATCAATCCATGTGCTAATAGTGCTGCGCCAAGATTAGAATACTACCTAGCATCATTTTTGAATTTGTTGTCATATATCCAGTGAGGTATATATTGAGCGCAATAAATTCCGATATTTCTGCGATTTTCCTCTATTTGATCGCCTGTGAAACCTTGAAATTTTTTATTTTCAAAGTTGCTAAACCATGAGACTGATCCGGTGGACACCAGGATTATATTGCTTTGCGAGTAACATTTTTACTTCTTCATAGTTACGATCACTTGCCTCGATGTCAATCGTATTGAGGTCAATGATCAGTACAGGGAAAGAAAGGATATTTCTGAAATATTGGAAGTATGAGTTTTGTACCTTGGTTAGGTATTCATCTGTGATATCTTTTTCATATTCTCTGCCCCTTTTTAAGATGTTAGCTTGGAGATGCTCTACGCTACGATGAAAGTAGACTAAGATTTCTGGTTGAGGAAATGATTGGTTTAGCGTTGTGAATATTTGGTTAAACATCTTGAATTCGCTCTCTTCTAGGTTTTGCCTGGCGAATAGTAGTGTCTTGATAAAAGCATAATCGGAGACCGTAAAATCGACAAACATGTCACGTGAGACAAGCTGATTTTGCATCTGCTTATATCGCTCGGTCATGAAAAATAACTCCACAGTAAATGCCCATCTTTCCTGATCTTTATAAAACAGAGGCAGAAAAGGATTATCATCAAATTCTTCGAGGATAAGCTGGCAATTATATTCCTCTCTCAGTTTCTTACAAAAAGTAGTTTTGCCGGAGCCAATATTGCCCTCGATGGTGATAAAATTATATGGAAATTGTATGTTCAAATATTAGGCTTTTATAGTTTGTGTGTTGTGGATTAATATGAATCTATTCTTCTTACTTTAGTCTCGTCTTCACAGTCTTCTAAGATAGTTGACAACATTTCATTAAAAACAGGATGAAAAAAATCTGGCGCTATTTCAACCATTGGATAAAGTACAAAATTTCGTTTGTGCATCAGCTTATGGGGGATAGTTAGTTTCTCTGTATCGACTATGATATCTTCTATGAAAATAATATCAATATCGATCAATCGAGGACCCCATTTTTCGAGTCTTACGCGACCGATTTGATCTTCGATTTTATTTACAGTTTTTAGCAGCTGATTTGGTGTCATATAGTGCTCTACTTCTAGTGCAATATTGATGAAGTCGTTTTGATCATTATTGCCCCAAGCATCTGTTTCATACATGGCAGAACTTCCAAGAACTGGTCCAATTGACTCTTCTATCATCTGGATAGCACGAGCCAGTTGAACTTTTCGATCTCCTTGATTTGAACCCAAATGCAAATGACACTTTCCCACAAATACCAACTTTTTGCAATGATAGGGATATATTAGAAAAAATGATATATAATGTGAATAGAAGTTTCATCTGAACATAAATAAACTTATAGATTTGATTCAAGAGTTCCGAAGCGGACCAAACGGTAAGGCTATGCAATACATGCTAGATTGACAACTTGATGCTACGGGAAAGCTCCTCTCGACAGACTCTCTTCGATAAACATCGAACTGCCTATCTTTCTAAATCTGAATAACTTAAGTTAGAAAACCCTCTAAAGTCCAATGGCATTATCGTCCTCGTGGTGATAGGTGGCGGGTAAGTTGAAGTAATAGGTGGTGTAGGGATTCTAAAATCAGATCATTATCTAACGGAAAGACTGCAGGCAATGTAGTGTTTAGACTATAACAACCATCAAGTGAATTGTTATCTGCAAAAACCATTGACAAATGATTCATATCTGTAGTCTTGTATTAGATTTACCTATGAACAAAATTGTAAAGATATATGGAGACGCTTTTGACGGCATCACAAAAGGTATCTGGATTTTCTCGTCTGTGATACTCATCAACTGGTTAGGGAAATTGATTTTACCTTCCTCACGTTTTATAGCTTCCTCTTCCATGGATCGAGCAAATTGAAGTTAACAGTGGTCAATATATGAGTGTAAACACTGTGATGTTTTCATCAGCACTGATCGTTGCTCCTATTTTGGGGACTGCTATTTTCGATAGCATTGAGTATAATGGGTTGTTTATTGTTATGTTTCTGTTATGTGTGTTAAGTGCGGTCGGGCTAAAATTTATGAAAAGGGAGTTCTATCAAAAAAGTAAATTCGCGTAGAGAGAAATAAGGATTTTTTCGGGTCAAGTGCTTGCCCTGTGGTTTCTAACTTTTTTTTCTAAAATACATCTCTGTGTACATTTTTATGGAGTCTTGCAAATGAAATTTTTTAACAGATGTTTTGGTCCATTTTCCGAGATATGCCTCCTTTAGCGCATTACAAAGTGATGTAGAATTTTGCTTTTCTATCCCAATAAAACTTCCACTAACTACTTCTTGTAGAGCACCTCGTTGAGATGAAATAATTGGTATGTTTAATGCAACTGTTTCAGCGGCAGCATAACAAAAGCCTTCACTATATGATGGAATAACTACGCAGCTAGACTTTAGTAGCTCCTGATATAGTTGTTGACGAGGTAGATTATGATGTATATCAATATATGATTCCAAGTTGTTGGATTCTATCAGATCCATGATTTTGTCATATATACCTTTAGGTTGTTTGGGGATAATAAGTTTAAATATTGAATCTGGATGAGACTTTCTGAATTCTGCAGCAGCTGGAATTAATAATTCTAGTCCTTTTGAAATTCCCAGCCTTCCAAAATATGTGTAGGTGAAAACTTCAGGAGCTTCAGTTTCGTAATCTTCGAATAACTCGTATTCAATGCCATTGTATATCCTTTCAATCTTATTTTCGGCTATACCACTTTCAATCAATTTTGATTTTGTAAAATCTGAGACCGCGATAAATTTATGAAACGGAAGTTTTAACAATAGTTTTTCAAATAGATAAAACGCATTTTTATTTAGAAATGATGTAAAAGGAAGCTTTTTCCACAATGTTCCCCATACTTCATGAAAGGTAATGAAAACGGGTTTTCTCATTAATATTCCAGCAAGTATTGAAGGCAGCGCCGCATTATAAGTAGTGGTGTGAATGATGTCACACCCTTTAGTATTCTTAATGATTTTTGGAATGCTGAAAAGGGTGAAAACGAAACGATTATAACATTTTACCCGAACTATTTTTACACCATTATGAAATTCCTCACTAGGCAAAGTTTTGTCAAATAGGGTCGTAACCACGGTCACTTCCATTCCTTGTTGCGCCAAGTTTGTACTTAGCTCATAAAATAGTTTTTCAGCACCTCCGATATATGGGTAAAAATGCTCTAATACGAAAAGTATCTTCATATGAACTGATCTTGAACTATTTAGCATTTTGATTATCGAGCGCTATTTTTCGAGTGAGTTCTGTTATTAGTTCATCTTGTTTCTTTATTATTTTATACAGCTGGAGCTGGAAATAGAAAAGTAAGCCTACAGCAAAAAATATAAGGGCATTTATATTATCTTTAATTCCAAATATATTAGCAATAATATCAGAAAAAAAATCAGGAAAAAGTGCTAGACATGTAATGCCTATCCAAAATAGAGCGATTATTATTGTTTCATAAATATTTAGAATATTCTTTTTGTATGATATGAATTGCCTAATAATAAATAGAACCGAAATAATGGGAATAATGATTTGAAAGTAGCGAATCTCCATGAATAATTTATTTCTCTATGTTGATTAAATGAATACTGATTTTATTTAGAATTGTGCCTAAAAATTTAATAGTCAATGGAATAAAATACAGTCTTAGATCGATTGACAAGTTATAGATACGTTTTAAGATCCACCCAAGGAATCCACCTATTCCTCGTTCAGGATAAAAAGTAGCATCTGCCTTTTTGTATTTACTCGAACCCCGTCTCTTGTATTCTTTCGATTCGAGTGCTAAATGATCGACTGATTGAGCATTTTTATTGGTATTCTCATTATATGGGATATACAGCCGATCCATTTTGAGCAAATGTTCTTTTTTAGCATTTTTACTTTTTGAATTTGCATTTACTTTCTTTTTTGATGAAGTTGCACTGACATAAGAATGAACGGACTGTAACTGTATAAGCTGGTTACTATTCATAACATCGAAAGGACTGCTTAAAACATTAAAACCAGCTCGACAACAACGAAAGCTATAGTCAATATGACCTAAACCACTAGCTCCAAATTGCTGCTCATCAAAATAGCCAACTTTATCAATAACTTCTGGTGTTATGGTATAGAAAGCTCCTTGAATTCGTTTTGGGATACAATTTGATATTAAGTTACCAGATATAATAGGACGAGATAAATTAGCATGTGGCAACCAACTTTTATCATAAAAAATTAAGTGATCGTAGTTTGTCCTTAGCATGGTGCTAAAATATAAATCATCCCAACCTTTTTGAAGGAATTCGATGTCATCATCACTTTTGAAACAAATATCGAAAGTCATATTCGATAACGTTTTCAAGATTGTATTTACTTGATGGTGGATACTTGCTCGATTATTTCTAATAATTATCGCATCGTATTCTTTTTCAAGTGTATCTAGATATTCCTTGGTTCCATCAGTAGAATTGTCATCTGCAATTATCAACTGCCAAGAGTATGTTTCATTTCTTGTTTGTAGGAATGAAGTAACACATTTTTTTAAATACCCAAGACGATTATAAGTGGTTACAGCAAATATGAGATTCCGCTTTTGCAATGGCTCTGTTGCAGCCTCAACAACATATTTATTATGATTGCCAAAATTCATCGTTTTTAATTGGTGAACATATCGATATAATGAAGGGCCGTTTCTTGTCACAATTTCTTCTAGTAGTGCTTTATTTGACTCGTATCGTGGATGGTTGTTACCTGTGATATGTTCATGAGGGTGATCGATGTGGTAATTTTCAGTATTTAATGTTTGAGATCTTAGCAGGTTGTAAATTACATGTGACATGGCATCATCTTCACCTCCCCATCCTTCAAATCTTTCATCCCATCCACCTATCTTTTGGAAAGCCTTTTTGGTAATTATTAGCATTCCTCCAGCAAAGGAATGGAGTTTTCTTTTGTTTAGGAAAGTAATTTGATCATCAGTCTCCCCAATGGATACATTTGATATTTCTAATTTATTAGGTGTGATTGCTTCAAAATTTTCGGCAGCATTAAAACACTCGATGTATCCTTCTTTTTCCAAAAAGATATCGGCATCTGTGAAAATCAATATTTCATTAAAGATGTTTTTTGTGGCGCAATTGAATGCCCAACTTCTATTGAAAAGGCCAGGATTATAAAGAAATAGATGTCTAACATTCAGATTTTTGTCGATAGCTAGTTTGGTTTTCAAATCTTGCTCAACGATTATTATTTCAATGTCTGGGAAATACTGTCGAAAACGACTTATAGTAAACACCAACGCCTTTTTTCGTTCAATGCCGGACTCGCGATAACAAACTATGTAACTTATTTTATTTTGCAGATGGCTCATCTAATGAATTCTTATTAGGAGTTAGAGCAAAATATTTCAGAAATCTGATCTTCATCATATCATGCACTTTTCCGTTCACTGGAAAAATTGCAAAAAAGAACCTAATAAATTGATGATATAAAAGGGCTTTGGATTTCTGAGGATAATCGTCATAGTATTGTTTTACAATTTTCTGATTTATTGGCATTTGCTTTAGATAGAAATCTTTGGATAATGATAAGTCATCTTCTTGAATTGCTGTTGTAATATCTGGTAAATTGGCCAATTGAGCGCGCTTGCCAATCTTCAACCATAAATCCCAATCTTCAGAATAGGACAATTGTTCATCATAACCGCCTACTTCTACAACTACTGATTTGACCATCACCACGCTTACATGACAAAAAGGACTCCTCATCAAAATTTGATTTCGGATAGCTGAATCTGTTAGTGGATTCAACATAGACTTCCCATCGAAAGTATATCCGGTACCAACTAAGCCAACTTCTGGATTAGACTCTAAAAACGCCACTTGCTTGGAGAGTTTACTTGGATCTATCCATTTATCATGATCATCTATTCTTGCTATATATTTACCCGTTGATTGACCGATTCCACTATTGAGAGATTTTTGTAATCCTACATTATGGACGTTGCTAATCCCTCTAAACGGAAACAAACGTTGAAGCTTATGCATTATTTCCAAAGTGTTATCTGTAGAACCATCATCAATAACTATCAATTCCATATTACTATAGTCTTGCTCAAATATGTTTCTTATAGTTGACTCTAGATCTGCATTTCTATTATAAGTTGCCATTATTATGCTTACTTTGGGTATGCTCACATTGTCCATGTTGTAATGTTATTAAGGTGAAAAGAAAGAAGCATAAACGGTATTTGGTTCGGATAGCTCTTCATATTCTAGATTTTTATTTATGAATTAACAATCAGGAATTTAATAGTTAGTAATGTTTAGTGAATGCGTTAAAAATGTTGTTATTTTCGCTAAAGTTAAAAAACATGATTATATATATTTACTATATACGGTCATCTAAACGTTTTCTATGCAAAATAGGGTAATTAAATTACTTTTCTCCGTTTTTTCAGCAATATGGATGATTGTCATTTTTACAGAATATTGGAGGTATAATCCAAATTATAGCAAGGCACTTGACTTATTCCAATATTATGATTTGTTGATCATCTTTGTGGGATTGGGTGCAGCGGTCAGTTTGTTCTTACTCAAGACAAGACATAAACGCATCAACTATCTAAATGGACTAAGTGCATTTCTACCCTTATTAGTTCTAGATATCTTAGCTGTCAGTCGATTTACAGCAAAAATCAGTGGTATAGACTTTACGTTGAAAGGTTTGTTTTCTCACTTAGCACATATTATTGGTGTTTCGATTTGCCTTTTTATAGTTTATTTAGTTGTAAGAGTTTTAGGTGGCGTGCTTGTAACCATATTTCCACCAAAAATTTCAAAATCCGATTTACCTCTGATTCAAGTCTCTTTGGGAATCATGACATTAACGTTATTCATGTTTTTTCTTGGACTACTTGGGTTGTTAAATGCATTTGTCTTGGTCCCAATATGCATTGTTGTGTTAGCCCTATATTGGAGGCATACTTTCCATTATTTTAAAGAGACACTTCTAAAACCAATTGAGATTCCAAAACAATTGAGTGTAGTTGGCATCTTTAGTTTTTTATTTCTTGCTATATTTCTCATATTAAATTTTGTCCAGATATTACGTCCGTTTCCTATTGGATCTGATTCACTAAGGTTATATGTCAACTTACCTTCTCTGATAGCTGATTATGGAGGTTTGGTTGACGGGGATCAACCCTACAGTTGGTCACTTTTTATGTCAATTGGGAAGGTCATATTTGGTAGGATCGATGTAGTATTAGGCATATCATTTCTAGGTGGATTTCTAGCTCTATTTGCTCTTTTTCGTTTGAGTAGGAAGTGGCTAGATATAAACTATTCTGCCTTAGTATTATTGCTTTTCTATTCGCTTCCAATGACCAGTTTTCTGTCATATATGGATATGAAAATTGATATGGGATTGCTGTTTATCACTCTATGTATTCTACTATTATTTTATAATTGGATAGCCCCTGATAAAAAAGAGAATACAGTAGAGATAGAGAAAGGTGCAGGTTTACTGAAGGCTAAGACTTTTTTTAGAAATAGAATACCGAACGTATTAATGCAGAATCGGATCTTGGTGCTAATAGGTTTGCTTGCTGGATTTGCATTTAGTATTAAGTTTACATTTCTATTTTTCTTTTTAGCGCTTTATTGTGCAATTTGGTTTTTTAAAGGAGGGCGCTTGACCTTTATCGCTTCGTTCTTTTTATGTTTTGCTGTTATATTTTTATTTCGGCTTGATGCTCAAACAGGACTCCGTCAGTTTCATCAAAATGTAGGTGTTCTGCAATGGGGTCTACTTCTCATTGGGATAGCTTTGCTTGCATATATTTATATCAAACAGAAGAAAAAGTTACAAGAAGTCATAAGCTATTCTTTGATTATAGGGAGCTTTTTCTTATTGCCTGTCTTACCGTGGATCGGAAAAAACTTTAGTGAGACAGGAAAAGTCACCGTTACTTCTTTGCTGAATGGGAAAATGGCATCGCCAGTTATTAATATAGGAAATCAACAGAATAACGCCTCCGAAGAAAGAGTTATAATACCCGGGCTTTACCAAATGCCAGATGCAGTTGAAACTTCAGAGCAATCAGAAACTTCAGAGAAAACAAACAACAGACGAAATCAAAAAAAGCGAAAGGCCAATAATGCTGTAAGTGAAGATCTGCATCGATTTATGGGATATGAAGTAAACCCAATACGGTATTTATCTATACCGTATGATGTCTTTATTAATTCAAATATTGCTGGGGTTTTTACAGACGTAGGTTTTCTACTATTCCTTCTTTTTCCTATCTTATTTTTATTCGCAGGTGGTAATAGTTTTGACTGGAAATCAATGACTGCAAAAATCGTCTTCTTAGCTATGGCTATATTCTTATTGATTGTCTCTATCCCAAGTGCATTTTTGAATAGTAACAATTTAACTAGATCTGAGGAGGGACTTGCTCTTTTATCATCTAGTGAATCACATGGTTTCTTAGGTAAGATTAGCGATGTGATAAATCGAACATTGCTTAATGTATATGATCCGATTAATGAATGGCTTTTAGCCAATTATACCTTTGGTGAACAAGCCACATATCCGCTCTTGATTTTACTTTTTCTTCTTATTCTGACTATTGTTTTTGCTCGGATGAGAAGACACTCCGAGCTGACTCAGAGTTTCATTTTATTTATACTAATGTACTTTTTTCTATGGTGGATTTTGGGCTCTGGTGCTTCTTGGTATGGGATTTTGATTTTTGGAGTGCCGATCATCTTTCTTCTGAAAAGTATATCCTTTGAGGTAGAGCGAGATTCAAAAATGATTTCTAAATTTAATATTTTTGGTTCAGCAAAAAAGTATGTTTTTATTTCTACTGGGGTGGTTTGGGTTCTGCTTTCATTTATATATCGGTCATCCAACTATGAACCTATAGATGAACAAAGAGCTGCCAATCTTTATTATCCATCAATTCTTAATTACCAAATGGGTAACTTGAATGAGAAGAAATTAATGGATTACCACTTCCCGAATGTCAGGCAATTGGTAAGACCAATCAATAATGACAAAAAATCTTTGGTATATATGGTCGGTTCACCTTACAGCTTTTTTATTGATAAAAATGACAGTCGAGTACTAAGTGATACCTATTTGGATTTCTTTGAACAATTAATTCAGAAACATAAAACTAAAAATCAAGTTATCAGTGTACTCAAATCAAAGGGATTTAAGTATATCATATTTGATCTGAATATGGCAAGTTATGACGTAACTCCTGGAAAGACGCTAACTGGAAAATTCACTCAGTTTCTTAACACGCTATACGCAAATCCTGGTGTTGAATTAATGGCTACGGATAGGAAGATAAAACTATATGACACCGGAGTCGAGGTTTTTGATGTCTTTCAGGGTAAAGGGGAGATTGTGAAAAGTGGGAATATTGGGATATTTGAGATAAAGTAGGAGCGGGTATGAATAGATTAACTATGCTAAAAAGGATCTTGCATTTGTTATTATTTATTATTGGAGTTTGTTTGGTAGTATATGGCTTACAAACTTGGCATTTCAAATTAGTAGATATAAGATTACTCCCTGAATGGGTTCCAAGTTATAATTCAGTCTTTTATAATTTAACTTATGGAATTGGTTTAATCGCACTTTCATACCGCTCTTATAAGATATCTGCAATAACTACTGACTTAATAATTGTGTTACTCAGTTTTCCAGTTTTTATTCAAATTTCTTATTTTTATGCATCTGTGCAAATTACGTGGATTATTGGTATGGCCGTTCTATTATCAAATTTCACCTTGCTTTATAAGCTGTTAATTATTGTGATATTTAGTCTAGCATTTGATTTTATTGGAAGTGGTGATTCTTATGCCACTTTAATGTATTTATCTATTGTATTGCTATTGATTAATCTGAAGATGCAAATGGGTTCCTTTTCAAATTTTGCAAGGTATAAAATGAGTTCAAAGAATAAATTCATCTTTGGAATATTGTTTATTCCTGTGTTTTTCTCAGAGGTGATTTCATTACTTTAGCCTACAAAATCAACGAAGAATTAAAATATGGAAATCGATCAGCCTCAAAAAGATGAATCAAATTATCAACTAAGCAAGAATTGATTGTTAACAAAAAAATGAGGAAAGAATTGATCAAAAAATAGATGGATTTACCAATGCAAATAATTAAACAAACCAGCCTCATATTGCAAAAAGAACATCACCAAATATAAAAGGCCAAAATACCAAATGGCCATCAAGAAAGAGGCTGTTTTTTCTCCAAGTTTATCTGCTAAATATTCAAACATGGTTTATTTTTTAGATGAAAAATAATCTTTTGTAAAGTTCAATGGATTCCCAGATTGTATCCTCCATGGTCAATACAAAACTGAACATCACAAAATGAATCGTAATCAAGATGCCAAGACCTTTTTGAAAATTAGGAAATCCACTAATTTTTTGATGTGCTAAACTACCTTCGTATTTGTGCCAAATACTAATTGCAACGGCATGCATACCTCCCCAAAGTAAAAAACGAAGTGATATTTCATGCCAGGCACCTAATACTAACATAGACATCATAATACTGAAAACCGCATTTCTTGATATTCCGAGAAAGGGATAAAATACATAATCTCTACACCATTCTGATAAAGAAATATGCCACCTTCTCCAAAAATCAGCAATATTACTAGCTAAAAAAGGGAAGTTGAAATTCTCTGTTATTTTGAATCCTAATAGCATAGATAGACCAATGGCAACATCCGAATATCCTGCGAATTGAACATAGGCATTACCCACATATTTTACAACTCGTAGGTAATCTGCAAGCCAAGGGTGTTCAGCCTGTATTGAAAAAATATAATTGTTGAGCTTGAAAACTAAAAGCCAGTTTCCGATTATAGTTATTTTAGCTAATCCATATAAGATCCGTTCTAGCCCTAATGAAAATAGCGTGCTATCCCACCTACGCCTTTTTAGATCTTTTAAGAATGGGGGAAATCGATTGATTGGGCCGATGAGTATAGTTGGAAGAAAAAACAAGTAACTGATATAGTCGGTAATTGTATGTTTAGGTAGCTGTTGTTTGTAAGCTTCAATTGCATAATGGATCTGTCGAAAAGAATAATAGGATATACCCAATGGTAAAATACTATTTCTCAACAAACTACTTTCTACGGCATACTCCAGTTTGAAATACAAAAATATGGCAGTCATTTGAATAATAACAACCAAAATGGCAGTTGTCAACGAAGGATATAGTTTGATTGTATAATATCCTGACAGTGTTGTAAACGTCAGTATAGCTAGAGATATGGGAGAAATCCACGCTAGAAATAGAGCTGTAGCCACTACAGTTGGTATCATTTGCCAGCGCTCTGGCAACAACCATGAAAGAGCGATCACAGGAATGGATATCGTAAGTATGTTAATTAGTGCTTCCATTAATGTGTAGGCAATTCGTTTTGAATTTCATTTAAAAGCCATTCCGTATAGATTTCTCTTCCCTCAGGATTTAAGTGACCACCATCAGTATAATGCTTATAGTACAAAGTCGATCCAGTATACTCCCAATAGTCAATGTTAAACTTGTTTTTGAATTCTGCTTTAAAACCTTGAAGATCCTTTTTAAATACCTCGGATTGAAGTTGTTTTTCTATCTGAAAAGGAAATGGGGTTTCAATAATCACTACTTTGATACCAGCGTCTTTGAGTAATTCTAAATCATCGAAAGTATATCGGATGTCTTCCATATTCTTTATGTCCCTTTCACGAATCGTTTGATTTAGGGTGTCAATGTTGGTGTATTTGTCATCTATTGCACAGGGACCATTTCCTTGAAAATATGGATTACCTACCACTACATTATAGACAAGTTCTTGATTGACTTTGGATAGATATTTAATCTTCTTGGGAATATACTTTGTTTCGTCGCCTTCATATTCTAGATCCCATCGTTTCTTGTATTTTAGTTCTATTCGCATATTCCTTTCATCAGGATCAACTGGCATTTGAACAACCAACATCTCAGCTTGGAGGCAAATTAAATCAGGCTGGAGAGGGATAAGTCTCTTTAAGAACTTTTTGTGCTCTACAAAGATCTCGAATGGATCAAAAGACTCCCAAATTTTATTCAATTGAATCGAAGGTTTCCCCTTTTTAGCTAGCATATTCTTAATATCATCTGGACATAATATTCCTTTTGCTACTCTAGAAGAACCCAATACTGCAACTTTTGGTACACCAGAGACGGTGTTTTGAAAACCCCTTTCTAACCTATCAAACTGACCATCTGAAAGGCTTTCCAAGTCTCTGGGGTAAAAGATCTTTTCTTCGAAATATAAACGAATCAAAAATTGGAAAATGACAAAGCAGAATAACACACCAATCCATACCTTTAGAGATAGAGCTCGTCTTTTCATTTGGCACTGAATTTCTTTTTCAAAATTCTACTGGTTGCATTCATACTGTTCATAGTCATCATTTCTGAGGTCGAAAATCGTATGTTGAAATGCTTTTCTATTGTAGTGACAAACATCAAGTGAGCCATCGAATCCCAGCCATCTATGCTTTGCGCTGTGTCTTCCATTGTAATTTTGTCAGCTGCGATCCCGAATGCTTCAGAGGCCGATTCTCTAATGACTTTTTGGTAGTCTTTGTCAGAAGTATCCGTGGGTTTGCTGATAAAATTAGTAATCAACTTTTCTACTGCATTTATTTGAATTTTACCAGATATCCCTTTTGGTAAATGATCTAAAAAGAAAATGTCTTTTGGTATTTGGTTATGCTTTAGGAGTGGACGAAGAAAAGAAAGTAACTCTAATTTGTCTAATTTACTATCTGGTACCAAAACAACTGCACTCACCAGTTTTTCACCAAAATTTTCATCTTTTATACCCAAACAAATATTTTCTAAAACTGCAGGTTGGCTATTGATCATTTCACTCACTTGCTCTGGATAGATATTGACTCCTCCTGAGTTGATCATATTTCTAACACGCCCTGTGATTGAATAAAAACCTTGCTCATCCTTTACAGCCACATCGCCAGTATTTAACCAACCATCAACTAGGACTGCGGCTGTAGCCTCAGGGTTGTTAAAGTATCCGGCAAAAACATTTTCACCTTTTAGCCATAGCACGCCATCTTCATTTTCTTTAGCAATGTTGCCATCTGCATTGATGATTTTGGCTTCACAATCTATTGGCACGCCTGTTGTACCTGTTTTACGAGGGTAGTCATTCATTGAGCAATACAATGCAGCTGCAACCGTTTCTGTCATTCCATAAACATTGACCAAAGGCACTTTAAATTTTCGTTCAAAGTCGACCCATAACTTTTTCTCTAATTTGGATGCACTAGAAATAATGAATTTAAAATCTTCTGTTAGAAAACTGTCCTCATAGTTTTCTGAAAATTTATCCATCAAGGATATTATCAAAGGCACACAAAAGAAATGGCTCGCTCTGTATTTGTAGAAACTGTGAAAAAGTTCGCTGATCTTTGATAGATCAAATCGCATAGGGCGTAGCCAAGTTGCATGATTGTATATGGTTAATAGGGTCCCTTGAATACATCCATCTGTATTGTAAAGAGGTAATATGTTATGCAAACGGGTTTGATCATCAAAGGCATACACTTTTGAGAGTGTATGAAGTTGTGCAAAGAGGTTTCCGTGGTTAATCATAACTCCTTTGGGATCGGACGTTGTACCTGAAGTGAAAAGCACATAAGCTAGATCTGATGATTTTATAGCCGGTAATGAAATTGGACGATCAATAAGTCTGTCTAGTATGGCTGGAAAAGTAGTAGCGATAACATTGTTATCCGCATTTTTACTTTTTATTAAGCGCTTAAAAAGACGTCCCTTCTTTTGGAGATTCTTTTTTACTTTTAACTGAAACTGGTTCGCATTCTCGGGAATATTTCGTTCATCATATAAAAGCTCATCCATGACAAATCCTTGAGCGTCTGTTTTTGTGATAACCGCTGTCGCTCGTTTTACCGGTACTTCAGGATCTAAAAAGATGGTGACAATTCCGTATTTTAAAAAGGCCAGAAAAAAAAGAGCTGTATAGTAATCATCGTTGACAGATAAAATAATTCGATCACCTACTGTTAAGCCATTCGATTGAAAGTGATTACATAGTTTATTTACGTCCTCCAAAAGTTGTTTGTAAGTAAATTTTATTCCAGCAATTTGCACATAAACCTTCTTATGAATATTTGCACCTTCAACCCCTTCAAATAAACCTTGGATATTATCGTATCTCATCAAGCAATGTTTTTATAATAAGTTTTCCATTGTCGCTGTAAGGAAGATTGGGTAAAAAATGTATTTGTTTGGGTAACTTTTTCACACCTAATTTTTCCTGAATTAACCTACGGAGCTTCTTTTTGATAAGGTCATATTTAGCTTCAACTTCATTTGCTACAACAAATGCAGCCATGTATTCTGTATCGTTCTTACGGTAAGGACAAACAGCAACCTCATTGATAAAATCAAGCTGATTGATAAATTGTTGAACTTCATCAATATAAATTAATTCATCAGATGCGATCTTTATGAAATTCCTTTTTCTACCTCGCAATTGAATATTCCTGTTTTTATCATAGCGAGCTAAATCATTGGTATAAAACCATCCATCTTTTATCACAATTTCTGTTTGCTCAGGGTTTTTGTAGTATGCCTGCATTATGTTCTCACTGAATATTCTCAATTCGCCTTCTGTCCCTACAGGAAGAAGTTTGCCGTCATTGTCTACTATTTGAGCGATACAATCAATGGGCCTCCCAATGGTATCCATATCAATACTAGGATCATATGGACGTTGTGAGATACATATACCTGTCGTTTCTGTCAATCCGTAATAATTCAATATCGGTATGTTGTACGTTTCTCTAAAACTATGCCTTAATGCTTCACTTAATTTATTACCTGTGCAAATTATCGTTTTAATACTATCTAATTCGTTTTCAATCCTGTCGCTAAAATTTACCAATTGTCGCAAAAAGGATGGGTTGCTTCCTAAAAAGGTAGCCTTGCTTTCTGCTATGGATTCGGTTATCCCAAATACATTGTCTAGTGTGTTTTCTTTCGGTACAATGACAGATGCACCAACAAGTAAAGGCACAACTACGCTGTTTCGTAATCCACTCATGCTTTCAAGTCCACCTAAGGCGAAATAACGATCTTCGGACTTCCAATGAAAAGTTTCACTTATTAGGCGTCCACTTCGAAATAGATTTCCATGGGATAAAGCAACCCCTTTGGGCGTTCCTGTAGAACCTGAAGTAAACAATATGATTGCTTCGTCGGTATGAAAAATTATATTATTGGCTAACGTGACTGAATCGGGGTCTGCAGATTCTAGCCAATCCTCAAAGTATATGCAGTCTTGATCATTTTCACCTTGATCAAATATTATAGTCGTTCTGTTTTCAAAGAGATCGGTTCTTTCTTCATAGACCGTTAGATTGGCAAACAGTAATTTAGCTTCTGATAGATCTTGAATATATTGAATTGTGTCTCCTGGCAAATGTGTTGCAATAGGAACCACTACAACACCTAGCTGCATACAAGCCCAGAATAACAATATTGCTTCTGTATTTTGCTTGCTGCAAATTACTATTTTATCTCCTTTTTTTAGACCTGAATCTAGTAATGAGATGATTATTGATTCTACTATTTCTTTACAATCTTCATAGGTGAATTCACTTTGATCTTCTAGTGATATAAGTGCTATATTTTCTGGAAATGAATGAACTGCATCTTGCCATAGTGCTTGCAAATTCTGTTCTGATTTAGGAAATAAATATTGCTGTGACATTAGGAACGACTGTAGCCGAAATCCCGATTCCGAAACTGGAGTGACTTGTAGTAAACCAAGTTTTTCAAGATGGTCTAATACGGCCAAGAGTTCTTTTACTTCTACTTTTAAGTGAGCAACTATGTCAGATACAGAGAATCCCTTTTGAGCCAGATAAATGATTTTGGACTCCAAATCTGAAAGAGAATAATTATCTAATCCTTTGATACGTTGGACATAGATTGGATGTCTTCTAAATAAATTGCCGACAGCACCATCTAAATAATCATGATCTACCCATACTTTTTGCTGGTTCAAATCTATATGCAGTAAAAGGTTGATGAGTATGTAAGCATTGTCAATGTTTGTTATGTCTATTATTGAAAAGGAAGACAGTGATTTGTTATTCCATGATTTAGGCAATAATGCGATCAAGCCATTATAGTCAGATGAGTTTGGATTAGTAACCAACTTAATATCTGTGGACCTATCTATATCATTTGCAACAAATAGTTCAGGTTCTGAAAAGACAAACCCTTGCCAAGTGGAGTTTTTAGATAAATGGTCAAAAGAAGTTTGATAAGCGGTACCATGTCTTTGTTTACAGCCGCGTTCAAAAAAGGGATCTGGTTCAGAATTGGTCAGATGTACATGTGGGAATAATACAGCACCATCATCTTTTACAACTCGAAATAGCTCATTTAGTAACAGTGTTTGATCGAAATTATGAAATGTGTCGTATCCACATGAAAATGCTATACTGTTGTTCTTAAGCGGAAGGGGTTTGTCTAAATCGCAAAATAGTACTGATATATTTGGTTGATCTTTCATCCAGAAGTGAAATCCTTTATAACCCAAAACATCTTTATTTCCTTCCCAAGTTGCAATAATGTGTTGCTCAGGAAATAGACCTGCCAATAGATTGGTTTGCCAACCCGTTCTATCCCAAAGGCTAAGAATAATTTCCCCACCTTTTACAGTCCTTTTAAGCTCTTTTAGAAATGGGAATACTGCCTTAAATGATTCGTTGAAAGGTTGGAAGCATGCATAAATATCATAATTCGGTCGCCGTCCTTTTTGTTTTAAAAACTGCTTGTACTCTTCCTCTGCGACTATGGTGGAAGCCAGCTTCTTTTGTTTCTCGATCAAATGCTCATTTGGGAAAATATCAGATTCATTATAAAAGACAAGATTCCCAACAGTTGGGATGAATTCTAATTGCTTGGGGTTATATATGGTGTTAAAAGGTTCCATTGGGGTATGAAGATTATGCAATTTTTTTAATTCTCATAATTTTGAATAAATTTATCCAAAGAAGACACGCCAAAGTATACTACTAGCTGTTCGCGCGCCTTCTCTCAGGTTTTGCCCCTTATTCAGAGAATATTTGGTATAGAGCACTCGGATAGGGGATTCTTCTATTTGTAAGTTCAGTTTTTCTGACTCAATTATCATTTCGCTACAAAAACCAAATCCTCTTGTTTTGAGATCTAACATTTCAATCGCTTTCCTATTCAGTAGGCGAAATCCACTTTGAGTATCGGCATATTTTTTTTTACAGAAAAAATTAGTGAATATATTTGCTATCCGATTGTAAGCTATTCGGTGTTTTGGGACATCATTCTCAGTTATGAAGAAGCGATTACCAATAATGATATCAGCATCAGTTTCTTTCATTTTCATATAAAGACTTTCGATATCGTTTGGTACATGTTGACCGTCGCTATCCATAAGAATGGCGTATAGAAAAGCATTATTCTTTGCATAGTTGATTCCTGTTTGCGTCGCTGCACCTGCACCTCGATTTATCGGATGTGTCAATATTTCAACTTCATATCTTTGAGCTACTTGATGGGTGTTATCCGAACTACCATCATCAATCAAACAAATATTTGAATAACCTTCTTTTTGAATATCTGATAGGACACTTCCGATTACCGAAGCTTCATTGTAAGCGGGTAGTATAATAAGTATATTTGATTTATTAATTGACATATTACAATCAAATCATTTTTTCGAATAGGTTAATTGTTTCTTGGGCTGTTTTTTTCCAACTGAAGTGTGCAGCTCGTTTTATTCCTTGTTTGCTAAATTTTTCTCGTTTTTCTTTGTCGGAGCAAAGTACGATTATTTGGGAAGTAAGTTGTTCAATTGAATTTGGATTTATATATGAAACAGAAGAACCACCAATTTCTGGTAAGCTAGAAGTCTCCGAAGTAATAACTGGTGTACCACATGCCATGGCTTCTAATACAGGAAGTCCGAAGCCTTCATATATTGAAGGGTAAATAAAAACTTCTGCCATAGAATATAAGTACGGCAATTCATTTTTAGGTAGATAATCAAGCCAAATGATTTCCTGTTTATTTGGTGATTGATCAATCTTAACAAAAATATTGTCTGCTTTCCAACCTCTTTTTCCAATCAGCACTAATTTATGTTGGAGTCCAGTTTGAGTCTTAAACTCGTCAAAAGCCATTATTATGTTAGTAATATTTTTTCTTGGTTCAAGGGTTCC
>CAXBGT010000096.1:0-20184 GCA_963975265.1 uncultured Saprospirales bacterium | reverse complement strand
CAACTTTCCCTAATTGAGGAATTAGCTTAACCAGGTTCGTGTTACTAGCAATAGTATAAAGTGGCTAGATAGTCAAACACCAAATTTCACTGATTAATATTCACCTATTAATAAAATAGACTTCTAAGATTTGAATTAAAACAGACATCATCAATGAAGCTATAGACACATGTATAGCGCTATCAAATAAAAATCGGATTGCGTGATCATACCATTAGAGATCTAAAAACCACTCCTCACCTCAAAAAAAACATCCTCCTCACTTACAGGATGTACAAACCATATCGCCTCCGCATGCAAACAAAGCCGCTCCCCGCGCCTTCCATATAGATCATCGCCAATGATCGGAGTATTCAGTCCAAGATGATGAGAAGCGTGAACTCTTAGCTGATGTGTACGTCCAGTAATTGGATAAAAATAGACTTTTGTCTTTCCTTCCGACCTTGAAATAACTTCATATCTTGTGCGGGATGACTTTCCGTGTTCTTCACAGACGATTTGGTAAGGTCTGTTGTCTAGATCTACTCGAAGTGGTAGGTTGATATATCCTTCATCTTCGGAGACCAGTCCATCAAGAAGAGCTATGTACCTCTTTTTCACCTTTCGAGTTTTGAACTGCTCTTGGAGCACTTTATGTACTTCTTTTGACTTAGCCACTATCATAAGGCCTGAAGTGGACATATCTAGTCGGTGCACAATCATGGGGCCAGTAGATTTTGGATATTTGGCTTTGAGTCGCTCTTGGACAGAATCTGTCACAAATTTCCCAGGCACAGACATAAACTCTGAAGGTTTATTGATAATTAAGAGATGATCATCTTCGTATACAGTCACTAGTTCTTTGCCTATTGCCTGATTCACCAACAATGGATTGGGATCCATATCAATCCCTGCCAACATATGCCCTAATATTGGCTCGCACTTTCCTCTGCATGCAGGATAGAAGTATTTATGTTTTTTACTGTTAGAATTCGTTGGTGTACCCCACCAAAACTCGGCCAATGCAACCGGTTTCAATCCATGTAAGAATGCAAACTGAAATAACTTTGGAGCGGCACAATCGCCTGCACCTGATGGCGGTACATTTGGTATCTTATGTTTGAATATATCAATTACATTTTTAGTCTCTTGATCTTTATTATTGAAGTTGTATTGCTCAAATAACCAGCTCTGTAATGCAAAAGACATAGATTTCATCTTAGCTTTTCTTTCTCCTATTGGCGATGCTAATTCATCATAATTAGCTTGCAAAAATTGAAGCTTATCATTCAGGTAAACGATGTATTCTCTAAGTAGAAAATTATCATTGATACTCTCTTGGTTGTGCGTTGCTCTTAATTCTGCATATGCATCTTCAGCTAATTCCTTTTCCGCAGTTCCTCGGAATGCTCGTCTCTCCTTTTGAGCGATCCTAAGTTCTTTTTTTTGCTGTTCTATCGTATTTTTAATTGCCTGTGCTTTAACTTCTAGTTTTATCTTGCGAGCGCACAACTCAGTTTGAGATTCTAGTTGTATTATTTCCTTATTGAGTACATCCAACTTTGCACTTTCCACAACAAAATAACTCTCCTCTTCCAACATATCAAAGACTGGAGGCACAAAATGAGTATGCACATTCTGATCTCCCAATTTTCCTGAAAACGCTGTTAAATATCCCAATTGACCCTCTGAATCAGAAACCACTAATACACCAAACATCTTCCCAAGAGAATTTTCAGTTACTTCTCCATTCAAGCCAAAATCATGATTAAAATCTGTCTGAGTCAGAAGATAATGTTGAAGCTCATCCACTGCAACCAAAGCTATCGGATGCGGCTCATAATAAAACGGGAAGGTAAATTTTACGGGAAGATCTACTTGAGACACATCACATCCAAATCTGTGCAGCTTATCAATCATACTTGCACCAACTTACTACTCAATTCTCTATATACTTCGAAGGCTCGCTTTTTATCTTCATTGTAGGCATAGTCGATGTACTCTTCGAAATAAGCACGTAGATTTATGCTCTTGGAAAGCTCTTTCTGAGCCTCTAAGACCAATTCGATATTATCCACACCTAGTGACAGGTCCTTATTTAGTTCACTGATGACTTCTTCACTTACATATGGCTTTGCAATCCATACTGCAAATGCAAAAGACAGACTCGTCATCAACTGCCATTCAATACCAAGGTCGTAACTGTAGGTATAATCACTTTTTGCCCCGAAGGCTTTATCACCTATCATGAGCAAGCCAGTATTATTTGGTAAATCACCCGTTTTGATAGATCGCGCGTCCACTTCTTTGAATATCACGTCGATACCCCAGTGATGTTCACACAGTATCTTTAGCAGCAATTGGGAAGTCCTACTATCAGAATCCAACCAAATCGTATCCAGCGTCTCAACTGATTGATGCGCATACAGACATACTGTACCCACCGCTCCCGAACAGCCAATACAAAAGTCCGTAATCACCTGACAATCCTCAGATTCCAGCAAAGATGCTACAGGAACCAAGGCCACATCCGCCTCACCATTGACAAAATAATTCATACACTTCGACGGCACATCTAATATAAGATTATACTTATCCTTCGCCTTTTCCAGCCCATACAAAAACGGTAAGGTATTATGATAACCCACCATTGCGATGTTCAGCTTTTGGTTTTTGTCTGTTTTCAATATAATTTGTGTTGTTTGCTTCTTCTGCATTTCAGATTTGGCAATTATACAATTTGTTGGAATGAAAACATGACAAATGGCAAATTGTTATTCATAAAACTGATTAATTTGGGAAGTCCAGTATTCAAAATTGAGATTCCTTAAGCTAGCGATAATATTGGGAAGGTTTGGCAAACCCAATTTATCTAGTATTCTTATTCGATCTTTATGTTGTTCTCGTATTGCAAATCTAAGCTGAGTGCTTTAATATTTATGATGAGAAATCTATAATCGCCAATTCAATGTACTGCAAAAAGTCCTGTGTTAAATCCTAGTCAAACTTTAATTTTGGCACGACTATTAATTCATTTATAACAAAAAAACACCATAAACTTTCCATCATCCTACTATCTTCGCTTCCCAATGAAATTTTCTACAAAAGAAATAAAATGGTAAACAGACTTGAGGCAAAGCTACATGCAATGTGTATCCACCAAATCGGTAATGCGGCGGAGGATGAAGGGGTAAAACTATCGAACACAATATTGGAACCAGATGATGAAGAATTAGAGTCGCTTATGATGCAGTACTTTTTTGATAACTTCAAAGATCCTGAATTTTTTCATTTCACGTTTACTTCTGATGAGGTAGAGTTGAATCCTGTTTACAACTTCGCTTCTAATATATTCGATGATCCAAGCCAAATATTGGAGCAATCTGTAAAAATAGCTAGGCATTTATACGAAAAATCTTCTCATCCAAATATCAAATCGGGAGACCTACTCACAGCATACATCAGCGATGTACTGATAGATGATGAGATGGTGAATGCCATCGCTATCTTCAAATCAGAGAGCAAAGATGCATTTCTTAAGCTGAATCATACAGATGGTAATTACAGTATTGACTTCGAGAATGGTGTTAATATTGAGAAGTTAGATAAGGCCTGTTTGATCTTTGAAACAGAAAGAGAAAAAGGGTTAAAGCTGTGTATTGTTGATAAATCGAATCGAAATAAAGAGGCATTGTATTGGAGAGAAGAATTTTTGAATGTAAAATCGAGAGAAGACAACTATCATGCAACGACTCAATATATCTCGCTCACTAAGGCTTACGTCAAAGAAAGGTTAAAACATGAGGATAATGCGACTAAAATAGATGAAGCTGAGATCCTCCACCGTTCTAAAGAATACCTCAAAAATGTAGAGACATTTGATCGATCTGAATTTGAGGATCAAGTATTCAAGAGTGAACCATTAAAAGCATCTTTTCAAGATTTTAGTGATGACTTCGAGCAGGAGAGGCAAGTAAAACTTAAGGATAGTTTTGAGATCTCTTCTTATGCTGTCCAAAAGAAGACAAAATCTTTTAGGTCAGTCATAAAACTTGATAAGAATTTTCATGTTTATGTCCACGGAGATAGAAATAAGATTGAAAGAGTAGAAGATACTGATGGCACAAAATACTACAAACTCTACTTTGAATCAGAAACTTAGCAGAGAGACTCCAAGCTATTATTAAAATAAATATATCAAGAGAACATAAATGCGTATAATCTTAAATGTCACTTTTCTACTTTTCACTTTTTCTTTGTATGGGCAAACTATCCGCATAGATGGCAACTTTGATGACTGGGCAGATATAGAGCCTGTTTTTGTGGACAACACTAATGATGGGCAGAGTAATGGTATCGATCTAGAAAGAATCTGGGCGTTTAATGACCAGAAATTTCTCTATTTTCGTTTTGAACTTAATAAGGAGATCAACCTTCAGGAAGACAATGAATTGGCTATCTATATAGACTACGATGACGATATCAACACAGGTTTTAAGATTAATGGAATCGGGTCAGAAGTACGAATGTTCTTTGGAGACAGGCAGGGAATTTTGACAGTTGGAAACAACACTGAATTTGTGAATTTCTGGCCTATAGGGTTGATGGTATCTCCTTCTGTGAGCGGTAAAGAATTTGAAATTGCCGTCGCCCGATCTATCAGCGATTCTGGTTTAAATATTAATGCAGGCAATGTGGTATCTTTCAGAATTGAAGACAATGGATTCAATGGTGATGAAGCACCCAATGATCTAGGTGGTATCGATTACAGCATCGACAATTCTATTATTACAGAAAGGCCAGAATTTGATCTTGCAATAGAACCTAATACTACTTTCAGGATTATGACTTACAATATTGAAAACGATCAACTATTTGAACCATTCAGAAAGCAAAACTTCCGAAGAATATTCCAAGCTATCAATCCTGATGTGATTGCATTACAAGAAGTAAGAGATTTCAATAGTAGTGAGACCAAGGAACTTATCGAGGAGTTTCTTCCTGGCACTTGGTATCATAAGAAACATGGATTTGATATTGTGACCATTAGCAAATACCCAATCAACTTCAGTGAAAACATAAATGGTAATGCAGCTTTTTATTTGGATGTAAATGGTCAGGAGGTCTTACTTGTAAACTGTCACCTACCATGCTGTGACAACAATGACAGCAGACAAGGAGAGGTGGATGGAATAATGCGATATATAAGGGAAGCTAGAGATGGAAATGAAGATTATCTGTTAGCGGAAGATACTCCTATAATCATAGCAGGCGATATGAATTTTGTTGGAGATAATGACCAACCCAATACTTTTAAGACAGGTGATATATTTTCAAACGGCACATACGGACCTGACTTTCTACCTGATTGGGACGGTAGTGATTTTGAGGATTTAGATGCTTCAGCTACTGGAGAATTGAGTAATTTCACTTGGATAAATCCTTTTGGATCATTTTTTCCGGGCAAGTTGGATTGGGTGTTTTATACTGGATCACAGATGAAAGTGCAGAACTCATTTGCATTGTGGACAGCAGCGATGACTAATTCGGAATTGAATGAGTATGGCTTATCAAGCGGAGATGTCTTAAATGCAGCTGATCACCTTCCTGTAGTTGCAGATTTCAACTTATCAACAGTGAGTACTGACGAATTTGTGTCTCTGGATGTGAATATATATCCCAATCCAGTATCAGACAAGATGTATATTGAACTGGGAGAAACACTATCCACTGAATTTACCATTTATAACGCGGAAGGTGTAAGAATTAAGACCTTCTCAAATGACGGATCTAAGATCCAGATTTTGGATTTGGGTGAATTGAGTGTTGGTCAATATTATGTGCTTTTCCAAAACGGGAAAGGAAGAATGGCTTTGGGGTTTAGTAAAATTTGATTCGCCCCTATTAACGGAAGGAATCATTTTATCATTGTCAATAAGAAAATATCGAGTTTTTCTAAGATTTCAGAAGGAAGAACAATTGTCTGAGTTAATCTAAAATTATCGTCATCCAATTGCGAATCGAGGTAGCCTCTTGCCCATATTGAAACCCCACAGGCCTAAGAGTAGGAAAACTACAGCCAACCTGAGTAGTTACAAATCGTCTATTGTCTAGTCAAAATAATATTATCAAATCTAACAAGTGACGCTATCGAATCAACTGGTGAAGGAAAAGAAACTTCAAAAGTGAATGTAAGTTCATCCTCTCCATTCTGTTTTATGTCATAGATTTGGCTGGTGCCGAAACTAGAAATTTCAATTGGTAGTATCTTAGTTATTAATATTTTAGAATCCATTCCTTGAAGATCCCATTCTGTTTCAGTAGTAAAGTTAAAACCGTTATCGCTTATCCAACTACCTGTTTCATCTTCATTAAAAGTCATAACACCTCTAGTGTCAGGATCTTCGACAGTAGAATTAGATGAAAATGTCTCTCTTTCATATATCCACTTTCCAATCAAATTATCTCCAATAGTTTTTTCCTTGGAACATGAAACGCAAAAGAGAAATGTGAATAATAAAACGGAAGCGTAATTTTTCATGATTTGAGTTTTCATTAAGAGAAGACATAACCCGTCCTATCAAATAATAAAACAATGTATTACTTCCTTGTCAATATTATAGTTTCAAATTTCGTAAATGGCTCAAAAGGTTCACTAATAATAGTCAATGTGTCAGTAGGAACTATAAAATTTATCAATGAAAAATGAAAACTAAATGTAAAACCATCGTCCCCATTTTGTTCTATTTCGTAAATTTGATTTGCGCTAAAACTTGAAAATTGACCAGATGAAATCTGAGTTATAGATATTTTAGTATCCATTCTCTGAAGGTCCCATTCAATTTCAGTTCCTAAGTTAAAACCGTTATCACTCACCCACGTTCCCGTTTCAACTTCATTAAAGGTCATAACACCTCTTGTATCAGAATCTTCGAAAATAGAACTAGATGAAAAAGTCTCACGCTCATATACCCACTCTCCTGCCAAATCATCCGCAATAGTCCTCTCTTTGGCGCATGAAATTCCTATCAATAAGGCGAAGCAAAAAAGTGTAATGTGATTTTTCATGATTATTCGTTTATTAAGTCTTGAATATGCAGCATGCCTACATACTCATTATCAGAATCTATAACGAGCAGTTGATTGATATTGTATTGCGCAATAATACTCAATGCATCTTTTGACATCGTATCTTCATGAATTGATTTTGGATCTGAGGTCATGATATCGCTAGCGACAATTCCTGATATATCCGAATTATTTTCTAGCATTCTTCTTATGTCACCATCTGTGATTATGCCTTTAATGGAATCATTTAAATCTAATACACAACAGGCACCTAGCTTATTCGAAGATATCGTATAAATCACTTTCTGTAATGGGTCGCTAAGAGCAACTTTTGGTTTATTATGTTGTGCGGCTATGGTTTTTGCAGTAGCTAATTGTTTGCCCAATGTACCTCTGGGATGCAATTTACCAAAATCTTCCGATGTAAATGAATGCATCTGCTGGAGTGCGATGGAAATACAATCACATATAGCTAAATGAGAAATTATACTCGCTGTTGGGATCATATTCTCCTTATCAGCTTCTACTATTTCTGGCAAGACAATACATAAAGCCGATTTCTTTGCCAGATAAGAATCAGGATTATTGCAAATCCCAATAGTGGAAACTGACCTAGATTTTACATAAGTCAATAATTCAATGATTTCTTTTGTTCCACCACTTTTAGAAATAAAAACCACTACATCATCCTTTTCAATGATTCCAACATCACCATGCATCGCATCCGCTGCATGAAGAAATACGGCTGAGGTGCCAGTAGAATTCAAAGTAGCAACGAACTTCTGAGCTACATAGGCACTTTTACCGATTCCAGAGACAATCACTTTACCTTTACTACCCCAAATCAATGAAATAGCTGTGGATAGAGCTGACTTGTCGATTTCAAACAACTTATCAATAGCCATTTTCTCGATCGAGATCACACTATGTATTATTTCTGCTATAAGTATATTTTTTTTCACTTAGAAATATTATCTTCGCAAACCAAATTGAGAATGCGCCCTAAAAGTATGATTTTTTACGTTTTGTTATAGTGCGTTGCAAAAAATATCCCACCACTCCTAACTAATGATTGAATAGATTATTTAGAATCCCTAAACAATAGGGATAAAATAATAGTTAACTCAATTGATACCTGACTGTAATATTATTTCAATTTATAATAGAGTTGTTGGTTATAGATTAAAGATATAAAAATACAATGTCAATAATTCTCCTTAACTTAAGGGTGTATTAGGGTGATTATTAGAAACAAGTATATATCAGTACGGCTGAAAAGAAATTATGACAAATACACAATTTGACCTAGATAAAGAACTCGAAACATACTTCGGCTTCAAGGGCTTTAAATCAGAGCAAAAAAAGATAATAGAAAGTATTTTAAATGGTATTGACACATTTGTCATCATGCCAACAGGTGGAGGTAAATCTCTTTGTTACCAACTACCTGCAATCTTACTTCCTGGTTGCGCTATTATTATTTCTCCTTTAATAGCCCTTATGAAGAACCAGGTGGATTCCATAAGAGGCTACAGTAGCGATGAGAAGATAGCACACTTCCTAAATTCATCTCTCAATAAAGGGCAGATGAAAGAAGTAAAGCAAGATATTTCAGACGGCCACACAAAATTATTATTTGTGGCTCCTGAAACATTGACAAAGGAAGAAAATATAATATTCTTCAAAAATAGTAACATCTCTTTTGTTGCTGTTGATGAAGCGCACTGTATATCAGAATGGGGACACGATTTCAGACCTGAATACAGAAGGATCAAAACTATGATCAAGGGTATAAATTCTGAAATCCCAGTTATGGCGCTAACTGCCACTGCTACTCCCAAAGTACAGACTGATATAGTCAAGAATCTTGATATGGAGAATGAAAACATCTTCATTACGTCATTTAACAGAGATAATCTTTATTATGAAGTTAGACCAAAAAGGAAAAAAGAGCAAACTATCAAAGAAATAGTTCAGTATATAAAAACAATGCCCGGCAAATCAGGCATCATATATGTACAAGCCAGAAAGACGACAGAAGAGATAGCTAAAGTTCTCAATGTCAATGGAATAAATGCACTTCCTTATCATGCAGGATTAGACCAAAAGACAAGATCCGCTGCGCAAGATGGATTCCTGATGGAGGACTGCGAGGTTATTGTAGCTACCATCGCCTTTGGTATGGGATAAACGCCAAAAAGACTGGACAGCAGGCAAACTAAATATTATTGTAGCCACCAACGCCTTTGGTATGGGTATAGATAAACCAGATGTAAGATTTGTGATCCATTATGATATACCGAAAAGTATAGAAAATTACTATCAAGAGACGGGTAGAGGCGGTAGAGATGGATTGCCAGGAAAGTGTTTGGCCTTCTATTCATACAAAGACATCCACAAGCTGGAAAAGTTTTTACGTGACAAGCCTGTCGCAGAACGAGAATTGAGTGCTCAATTGATGGAAGAGATCATAGCTTACGCTGAAACTAGTAGCTGTAGACGACATTTCTTATTGCACTACTTCGGAGAAGATTATCCAGTAGAGGACTGCAATGATCTATGTGACAACTGTAAGCACCCTAAAGAAGAAATAGCCGTAACGGATGAAATGAAACTGGCACTCGAAGCTATCTTAGAGTTAAATGAAAATTATACAGTAAAACACCTAGTGGACTTTGTGATGGGGAAACCTACTAAGGACATGAAAGATTTCAAGTTTGACAAAAAACCATTATATGGGAAAGGTACAGGTAAAGACGATGTCTTCTGGAATTCAATATTTAGACAAGGGATTTTAAAAGGCTTCATTTATAAGGAAATTGAACAATATGGTCTCCTTAAATTAACTGATAATGGTAGAGCATTTCTCAAAAAGCAATTTGATGTTAAAATCCCACTAAATAGAGACTTTACCAATCAATCTCAAGATGCTGTTATCACAAATACGGGTGGAGGAGTAGCCTTGGACAGTTTACTGATGGGAATGTTGATGGATCTCAGAAAAAGAGAAGCTAAGAGACTTAGCATCCAACCTTGGATCATTTTTCAAGAGCCATCATTACAAGACATGGCGACATACTACCCTATCAATAAAGAAGATATGTTACAAATTTCTGGTGTTAATACCGGAAAAGCTGTTAAATATGGCAAGCCATTCATTGAGCTTATCAAAGAATATGTGGAGGAATATGACATCGACAGACCTGCAGAATTTGTAATGAAACAGGTAGCGAATAAATCTAAGCATAAAGTAGCAATCATACAAGGGATAGATCGTAAGATGCCACTATTTGATTTGGCACAAAATGCTGGAATGTCCTACGAAGAGTTGTTGGAAGAACTCAATGTTATTGCAGACGGTGGCACTAAATTGAATATCAACTATTTCATCGAAGAAGAAGTAGACGAAGAAGTGATAGAAGAAATATTTGAGTATTTCCATGAAGCAGATTCAGCAAGCATAGAAGATGCATTCAACAGTCTAAAGGATGATGATATCACAATTGATGAAATCCATCTTGCTAGAATCAAATTCATGAATGAAATCGCCAATTAAAAGATAATAAGTATTGAAAAGCATCCTTATAATAAATGGACCTAACCTCAATTTACTCGGTAAACGAGAGCCAGAAATATATGGTAGCCAATCATTTGAGGAATACTTCGAGGCATTGGTGAGCAAATATTCGGATGTAGCTAGCCTATCCTACTATCAATCTAATCATGAGGGATTTCTTATAGATAAACTACAAGAAGTTGGATATGGTATAGATGGTATTGTCCTAAATGCTGGAGGATATACACATACTAGCGTAGCACTTGCAGACTGTGTGACCGCTATAAGTACACCAGTAATAGAGGTCCACATTTCTGACATAACTAAAAGGGAGCCGTTTCGGAAACACTCTTATTTAGAAGCAGTTTGTAAAAATTCCATAATGGGTTTCGGTTTGAAAGGATATGATATGGCAATAGATTTTTTGCTCCATTAACTCAAATATTAAAAATTCATAGTATTTTAGTGTTGATCTGTCGATTTTTAGCAGATCTGGAAACTGTACTCTTTTTTTGTCAGTTCTAAAGACATACCAACTAAAACTATGAAGAACTTACTCACCCTAAATTTATTTTGCTTTTCTTTTCTTCTGTTCTCTACGACAATTGTTAGTCAAGATTTTACCATATCTAATTACAACATAGAACTAGATATCAATACAGATGGCTCTCTCAACATAGAGGAAACAATCGACGTTAACTTCTCAAAGAAAAAAAGAGGAATTTACAGAACAATTCCGTATAAATATTCTAGAGATGGTGAATCTATTGATTTGGGAATCACCGATATAAATGTTCGTGGTCACAAGCATAAAGTAACTCGAAAGAATGGTGCAGTAGAAATTAAAATTGGAGATAAGAACATCTATCTCGAGGGCAATCAAACATATCACATATCCTACAAAATTGAAAATGGGATCCAGGATTATGCCGAATATCAAGAGCTATATTACGATCTCATCGGCAATGAATGGGAAGCTGAAATAGCTCAACTTAACTATCAGATCAACCTACCTCGAAGAATAAGCATTCAACTTTCTGATATTAAGGCTACAACGGGTTATAAAAATCAAAACTCCGGCGGTTTATCAATAAAACAATCTAACCCAACTTCAATACAAGGCTCAACCAATAGATATCTCAACAAAGGTGAGGGCGCAACAATAGCCATAAAGTTGCCCAAAACATATCTTTCAGTTGCAGAGCTAGCTAGTAATGGATACAGACAAAATCTAATCAAAGAAGAGGCAGATCGAATTCCCCAAGATCCTTGGTTGGCATTAATTCCAGTTGGCTTTTTTGCTTTTTTCGTAAATTTATGGAGAAAATTATTTGGTGGAAAATATAAGTCAGATGACCAAGAAACCTATTCTTATCCACCAGAAGGATTGACATCTGCTCATGTAGGTGCATACATAGATCAATCTGCAAATACAAGGGATATTGTTTCTCTTATTCCCTATTGGGCCAGTGAAGGCATTCTAGAGATGAAGAATATTGGAGATGACACTCTCCTAACTAAGCTCACAGAACTACCTGTAGAATATCCAAGTTACGAGCATTTGATATTCAACGAGATATTCAAAAATGGAGACTTAAAGTCAATGTCGAGCTTAAAGGAAAAATTTTACCTTACGCTGCATAAAGCAAAGAATGACCTCTCAAAAGAAGTGCGTGAGCAAGGATATTATAAAGCAGAATTCATCTTCTGGTTCAGATCATGGAGACTAATAATATTCCCTTTAGCGATGTTCCTGTTTGCAGCAGTAGCATTAGGGGTCTATGGACAGTTCCCAATGGGAATCACCTTTATTTCCCTGGGTATAGTAGGCTTCTTTTTTGGTCTTGGTAAATTGCCGTTATCAGATCATGGGAAAGAAGTAAAATACAAGTTGGATGGTCTTAAAAAATTCTTAGAAGATGTTCCTGAATCTGAGATTGAAAGTATAGTCAAAAATGATCCAAAATACTTCGAAAAAATGTTGCCATTTGCTGTTGCATTTGGCATAGAAAAAGGATTCATTCCTAAATTTGAAAGGACGATGCAGTATATGCCACTGTGGTATACAACGGTAGATGGCACCCGATCATTTAGTACATTCCAAAGTGGATTTTCAACTGAAACTATATCGTCCGCATTCTCAACCAGCCCACAGGTCGCTGGAGGTTCCTCAGGTGGAGGTGGATTCAGTTCTGGAGGAGGCTCGGGAGGTGGTGGAGGTGGTAGTTGGTAAACGTTAGATTTAGTCCAATTTCATTTCAATGGTTCCTGTAATATTAAAAACTTGGAAGCACAGTATCGATATTATTTCAAGTACTTGATTTGGAGTAATTATATCCGTATGGATCTCTAAAGTGTAGTAATCATCAATAGGTTTAAAGCCTAAATCAGAAACAAATAACTTTCTCACGTAATGCAAATGATCATCCATTGTATAATGGTCTAAGGTAAATAATTTCAGAAGAAATATATTATTTGAAGTCTTTTCAAAACTTAGTGACATTACAAAATTAGTGAACGGTAAATCTATTTTTGAAATTTCGCCATTGATCACTAATTCTATGTGATCTAATAGTTTATCATCATTTACAAATGCTTGTTCTTTTATGTTTTTAAGTTTACTTAGATTCGACTTTGCTTCAGCTAATTCTGACTTAAGTCTTTCAATATGGTAAGGTCGCAATTTTCCACTTAAATCAGATCCACTAGGTTTAGATCTTATCAATTCGCTATACTTTTCTATTTGTATTTCAAATTTCTGAATTTCCCTAAAGTTGGGATTTTTTGCTAAATAAAGTGCATTTAACTTTGCAGCAATTACTTTCAAAGGATTACTAAGCGCCGCTGCTGTAATAAAATCTGATTCCTGAATACAACTTTTCATTTCAAGATCGAGGTCTTCGTATTTCTTTTGAAGCCTAGTGATCAGTCTATCAAGGTACCTATCCATCTTCTGGTTACAATTTATTTATGCCAATAGTACAAAATGTGGCTAACAGAAGCGCTAGAAAACATTCTTTATCAGTAGAACTTAACAGTAGATGAAGTAGTACTTTCTACAACTGGCCATAACTTCTCCACCGCTTGAACTCTATATTCAAATATTTCTTTCAATTGACTTTTTACCATGATAGAATTAGCAATTTGGCCTAAGATGCCAAGCGGTATTCCATAATTTACAATGTCACGCATCATCACTCCTCCTTCTACTTCTTCAAAGTGATGTTGGTGGTGCCACATATTATAAGGTCCGAATCTTTGTTGATCAATGAAATAAGATTTATTCTTTACATGTGTGATCTCAGTACACCATCGCATTCCTATTCCCAACAATGGCGTCACAATGTATGTAATCAACATTCCAGGATACATCTTTTCATTTGACTTTGAGGTGATCTTAAATCCCATGTGGTCAGGTGTGATTTCTTTTAAATTATTAGGAGAAGAAAAGAAGTCCCATGCTTCATTCAACGAAATTGGAATGAATTGTTCTGTTTCTATTCTATATAGTTTCTGAAAAATAGCCATTAAAATGTATTTGATCAACACAATAGTTTGCAATGTTAATCAAACAGATAACAATAAATTATGTTGAATAAAGAAGTGTTATTTAGTAAATAATTCAGTTATCAAACTATCCCTATTAAATTGGTTGTAATTACTGTTGCAATTACCTATTCCGCTGGCCATGATACTGACGCAGTCTCCTTTATTGTCTTTAGAATCATCGTGACCCAATTTAAGAAAACAATGACCGAGTTCATGAAACATTACATACTCTCTCTCGAGATTGGTTGCTGTACGCCAGTATGGTTTATCTAAAAATATTTGTGGGTTATCTTCATTCTCTGCATTTCTCTTACATGCTCCTAGCACGCCAGAATCTGGTATGTTTTGTAAATAACCTTCTATTTGAGCAACTGAATTGTCAAAGATAACACCTCTGAGAGCGGCTTCTTCTTTGAACAACTCATAATATGGAATCAACTCTTCATTGATTGGTACTCCATCCACTTTCGTAGTACATGACGACACTAATAAACTAAAAAAAAAGCAAGAAAATATAATTCGTAAAATCATAATAACCAATTTAATTTGAACCCATCAATGATAAAAAACCATAACTATGACATTTATAACGCAATATACTAACCTTTAGATTACTATGAATTATACTTTAGTAAATCTTTACGACATTACTTGACTTATTACACTAAGAATCAACGGTCTCCAACGTCACTATAATATTCTTAGATACAGGCGTATGCGTAATCGGATGAACATGATCGATCGGAACTAGCGGGTTTGCCTCAGGAAAATATGCCATCAAATTTCGAGAAGGAATATCATAAGGCACAATCTGAAAATCATAAATACTTCTCCTTTTACCTTGAAAGTCACTATGTACATTTACAGAATCTTTCGTCTTTAATCCCATAGATTTCATATCATCCTGATTCATAAAAACGATATTCCTGCCATTCTTCACCCCTCTATATCTATCATCTAGGCCATATAATGTAGTATTATATTGGTCATGTGCTCGTACCGTACCCAGCTGAAATTCCCCATCAGCCAAATGATTATTAGGTAATTCATTGACTGTAAAAATGGCTTTCCCCTCTTTCGTCTTAAAATCTCTTTCTTTCACTCCATTAGGTAAATAGAAGCCACTTTTTCGTCGTACTCTTTCGTTGTAATTCTCAAAACCTGGGATTACTTCCTGAATCTTATTTCTGATATTGTCGTAATCATTTTTATAACTATCCCAATCTATATTCACTTCAGTAGAGTCCTCAAAAAGGGCTTTACCTATTCCACAAACCACGGCCACTTCACTAATTTGGTAGTCTGATTTAGGAGAAAGTACGCCTTTAGAGTTTTGCACGATGCCCATGCTATTCTCTGTACTTACAAATTGATATCCTGATTCCTGCATGTCTATTTCGGATCTCCCAAGAACGGGTAAAATAAGAGCCTGCCTACCATGTACAATATGTGATCTATTGGGTTTCGTAGATACATGGACTGTAAGATTACATTTGCGTAATCCCTCTGCGCAATAATCGGTATCAGGTACTGCTGACACAAAATTACCTCCCATTCCCATAAACACTTTTGCTTTGCCATCATGCATTGCTTTTATGGCAGGTACAGTTGCAAGACCTTCTTTTCTTGGGATTTTTGTATCAAAGGCATTCTCAAGATTTGCTAAGAATTCCTCACCCATCTTCTCCCAGATACCCATTGTTCTGTCTCCTTGTACATTGCTATGACCTCTCACAGGGCAAACTCCAGCTCCTGCCTTTCCAATCGACCCTCTTAACAATAACAAATTTACAATCTCTCTTATCGTCTCTACACCATTGGCGTGCTGCGTAATTCCCATTGCCCAACATATGATCATATTCTTTCCTTTGCAGATCATGTCTACTGCAGTTACAATCTCAAACTCGGTTATCCCAGAATCAATGATACACTGCTGAAGGTCTGTCTTCTTGATTTCATTTATTAGTGCATCATAACCGACGGTGTGTTCTCTGATAAAATCATAATCAAAGATTCCGCCATCCGCATTTTCTCTTTCGAGAAGTAAATAGAGAATAGCTTTCAACAATGCCATATCTCCGTTAATTCTTACATGCAGATATAAGTCGGTTAAGTCTACCCCACCGAACAAGAGTCGCAGAGGTTTCTGAGGATTTGTATATTTTATCAATCCAGCCTCCTTGAGGGGATTCACTGATATTATTTTACCACCATTCAGTTTACAATTTTCGAGTGCTGTGAGCATTCTAGGATGGTTAGTTCCTGGATTTTGGCCTATAACCATTATTAAGTCGGCATTGTGCAGATCATCCAATGTCACAGATCCCTTTCCAATTCCGAGCACTTCACTTAGTGCAGCACCAGACGTCTCATGGCACATGTTTGAGCAATCAGGTAGATTGTTAGTCCCGTAAGCTCTTGCTAACAAACCATACATAAATGCAGCTTCATTACTCGTACGGCCACTAGTGTAGAATAACGCTTCGTTAGGATCAGTTAGACTTTTTAGTTCTTTAGCAATAATCTGAAATGAGTTATCCCAGGTTGTTTCTTTATAATGTGTCCCTCCCTCTACTAATAACATCGGATGCGTAACCCGACCAGCCTTCCCAAGTTCGAGTTCAGTCATTGCGGCAAGCTCATCAATAGAGTGCTTTGCAAAAAATGCTGGATCCGCTTTGGCACTAGTAGCTTCTTCAGCTAATGCTTTAATACCATTCTCGCAATATTCTCCAATGGCTGATCTATCATCATCTGGATCTGGCCAAGCACATCCTGCACAGTCAAAACCATTTTTCTGATTCATTTTGAGTGATGCCTTCAATGCATCGGGTACATCCATGTATTTTGCCATATGCTGTATAGAACCAGCAATAGCAGGAAAACCCACAGATGACTTCTTAGCATCTGTTAAGGACAGGCCGTTATTAGTATTCGGAAATCTTTCACTGGATGTTTTTGTCATACTTATCACTACTTTGGCGTTCAGAATCAAAGCTAAGAAAAAAATTACTTAGAGAGAGTCCGAGATTAAACAAAGCTGTATGACTTTCTCAGTTCATTTCAAGTCAGTTGATTTCATTCGACTAGAATTTGTGTTACGCAAGAACCTACTTCCTAATGACAACATCTAAAATAAAATTCATTGTTACTTCCTCGCAATCAAAAGATTTTATTTCATAGTCCACATTTGAACTGCTCATCGATGAAAATTGCCATTTGATATTCATATTCATACTAGTATTGTCATAACTCCATAAGAAGTCATTAGCTGTAATTCCATTTAATTCCGCTGTAAAAAGGGAATTATCTGTAGCTGATCCTGTCCCATCTGAATTGAAGGTTACTTTTTCAGCATCTGCGCCACTTACATCAGTAGTATTCCATGTACCTAGTATAACTTCCTGAAAGGTTGTTTTTTCGCAGTCTTCACTACAAGCACTCATGATTAAAGTAAATCCAAATATTACCATTAATAGTTTTATGTTTTTCATCTAATTTTATTTTTGATAGTTTAAAATATCTACAGTCAATAATATGTTAACCAGAGACAAGCAAAGGATAGGAAAAAGGCCATCAACTTTTCAATTGACAGCCCATTTTTAATGTTACTTAGTGTCTTTATTATTGACAATCTAATCCGTCTATTACAGTTTGCGTAGCTGTAACCTGTCCTGATATTGAAACATCATCACATCCTTCGTATTCTGCAACGAATGCAACTAGTGCTTCTCTATATGCATCACAATTCTCTTTGCTATCATCATTAGAATAAGCAGTTCCTAACTCAAGGTATGCTTCAGCATCAGCTGCTACAGACTCTAAGCTACAATCATCTCCACCACAGCTAGTAAATCCAATAGCAAGAACAGCAAATAGTGCAAAAAATAAATTTTTCATAAATAAATAGTTTTTGACGTCAGCAGTTGACGTCATTTGTTAATAAATAAAGTTTAATTTTATGTAGTTTATTGTGATATTTTGGTTTATTGGGAGCAAATATAGCCTATTTTAAATCACCTCTCCCTCATACTATGTTCTATTTTTCAAATAAATTCTCTTCTTGCCTACTTTTGAAAATGCAAAATATTATACGATGCAATAAGTAGATAAATTATTTGGCATAATTAGCACATATTCAGCACGTTAATTTACTCTGAAAAATTCAAATGGAAAATTAATTTCAAATTTCTAAAAATTGATTGGGTAATCTAAAATATAGATATATATTTGCATCGCTTTAGGAGTTAAAGCAAACCTAACTGGCCCGTTCGTCTAGGGGTTAGGACGCCAGGTTTTCATCCTGGTAGCAGGGGTTCAAATCCCCTACGGGCTACAGGCTTTCGAGCTAAATCCCTGCAAGTGAATAACTTGCAGGGATTTTTATTTTTGGTAACACCTTTTCAACACCAGAATTATAATCCATCTCAATTCAAGTATCTTTACATCATCATGATTAGTGGGAGTTCTACTGTATTGTATTCGGTGTACATATAGGTTGTTTGACAAGGTAAATAGATGGCATCGCTTCAAGCGATACCATCTATTTAGATTTTTATTCTTCAATAATCAACCCTTCAAATTTATCTTCGTAATGTTTTTCTTTATGGAACAATTCAAAATTCGCTAGCGAACCGAACATAGCCATTTTTACAAGGTATATAGATGGCATCGCTTCAAGCGATACCATCTATTTAGATTTGTATTCTTCAATTATCAATCCTTCAAATTTATCTTCGTAATGTTTTTCTTTATGGAACAATTCAAAATTCTCTAGCGAACCGAACATAGCCATTTTTACAAGGTATATAGATGGCATCGCTTCAAGCGATACCATCTATTTAGATTTGTATTCTTCAATTATCAATCCTTCAAATTTATCTTCGTAATGTTTTTCTTTATGGAACAATTCAAAATTCTCTAGCGAACCGAACATAGCCATTTTTACAAAAAATATAGATGGCATCGCTTCAAGCGATACCATCTATTTAGATTTTTATTCTTCAATAATCAACCCTTCAAATTTATCTTCGTAATGTTTTTCTTTATGAAACAATTCAAAATTCTCTAGCGAACCAAATCTTAATATTATTTCAGATATATCTATAATATTAGAATTGCCGTCTAATATCTCAAAATAACTGTGATACCGATATTCTTCAAAATTAGATACTAGACCATGTTTTCTGGCATTGTGGTGAATGTAATATTGCAAATAAAAGAATTTTATCTCAGGGTCGAAAAGTGACCTCTTGAAAGGCTTGTTAAATAGATTGCCTTTTCTATTGTACTTTTTATTAAATGCTTGCGAATAACTTATAAAAAATCTTCTAAACGCTGAAGATACTAGATCTGAAATCAACTCAGATTTCTCTGGCAAATCCATATAATCCTTTTCTATTACTGACCGCTCGCTTACTGGAATGCTGTCTAAGTAGTTTTGAATATCGACCTCTTCTTTTATCTTAACAGACAAATGATAATGGTTACCCATGAGCGCATAGGAATGAAAATTCAGAAACCCACCCAAGTAGCGTTTCAATCTCCGCAAAAAGAAATTTCGATTTTCTTGTGATCTAAATAGCCGCTCCTTATTATTCGTCTGTCCATATACATGGTAGTATAAACTATAATCAAATTTTGCGTTTGTGTTCATGCTATTACAATTTCAAAATGTGATAGATGGTATCGCTCTAAGCGATACCATCTATTTAGTCTTTTTATTCTTCGATAATCAATCCTTCAAATTTCTCTTCGTAATGTTTTTCTTTATGGAACAATTCAAAATTCTCTAGCGAGCCGGACATAGCCATTTTACAAGGTATATAGATGGCATCGCTTCAAGCGATACCATCTATTTAGATTAATATTTTCATCCATAACCCCTCCATTTATAGATATCTCATATGTATTGCTAGTTGCCGCTTGAGCTATTGATTCACCATTAAAAAAGATCCTAAATTTTGACTACCCCACAGCAAGCGGATGGAGCATTAGCCAAAATTTCCCCAACCTAAAGGTCGGAAATCGGA
>CAXBGT010000095.1:0-20330 GCA_963975265.1 uncultured Saprospirales bacterium | reverse complement strand
CTCATAGATAAGTGAAAATATAGCCCTTCTGCATTAAATTGTGGAAGGGCTTTTTTTGTATGCGAGATTTTAGTCTCGATTAAGAGATAGATATATGATTTTATGATTGACATTTATACAAAAGCTATTTCTTTAAAGCACAAATAGATTACGTACTATTTCCAGATATTTAATATGTGAGAACATTTTTGGTATTCAATCATTTTATGAGGAATACAATATAGATGAAATCTTTGATGAAGAAGTGTCCAACTCTGAGTCATAAACTTAAGATGAGTCAGTCACAAGTATATTAAAACATCAAGGGACTTACTGGGAAGTCTACAGTTAGCAATTTTAATAGTGATAGACTGAAGAGGCTGTTGATATTTCTTCAAGGAGTCATTACTGGTAAAGAGTGAGAATACCGGGCTGGCGATCTTGATCCCGCCTATTTTTGAAGAAAATACTTCGAAGTGTAGGGCATTCTCCGATCAAATTAATGACTTCTAAACCAAGCCAGTAGACAGTTTTGTAATATGCACTGTTGTGCAATTTAAATAGCCTTCAAATTGAAATACTAAGATGTAAGAATTCAATAATAAATCACTTCATAAGATGAATATTCAGAATAGATTCAGGTCCTATATTAAGTTAAAAAAGGAAAGGATCTGTCAGCTTGACAGATCCAGTCCTCAAAAACACCCTTTCTCTTTAAGGTAGACTATTATGGTATTTTGGTTTCCCAAATTAAATTGGGAACTAGGTTATATAGGCTGCTAATTGCTTTAGTTCGGATACATTACCTTTGAAGAAAATGAATCTAATAAAAGAATATACTGGTTTTACAGCGGATAACTGTCTATATGATCAAAGACAGTTGAATAGAAGATAGATGCCTGGGCAAATATCATTGCTACGCTTCTTTTATTGTACTAACAAATTTACAAAAATATTATATTGAAAAATAGCCGAAATACGGAATTATATTTGAGTTTACACAACTTCAAAGAATAAATAATGGACTATTGCGATTGTATAGTGGTGGTAATCAACAAGTTAAGCTTTTTTATCTTTTTTTATATACAGTTTTTGAAGCCTAATAATATATATCATAATCTTTTGCATTATAAGTGATATAGGTGGATTTACTACATGAAAACTCTATTTTGGTTTTGCTTGGCTATCAAATATTGTAATTCAACACTGATGAGTTAAGGAGTATTAGTTGACGGGAGTGGCCTATTTTCGATAAATTTGCACAGGTTTTTTCCTTGATATCATTTTCGATCCCATACCAATTAGGTATAACAACAATACATAATTACAAATTAGGTTTATACTATAAATTATAGGTGCAAATTATTGAAAGTCAGATATATGGACGAATTTAAATTGATATTACCTTAAATCCGCAAGCATAAATTTAGGTAATAAGATTTGTTTTCGTAAGGCTTATGCCACACAAAAAGCGTCAGGAAAAAGCAAATTTTGTTTAAAGTATAAATCTTCAGCTCCTTGATATCGTATTATTATATTTTTATTTGGAATAATATCCTTCGGAGATTTCTTAGGGTATTAATTTATTTATCGTTATACGTAATAGTCCATAAATCAATTAGATAAGACTTGATACTAGGCAAACTTATCCTACGTTTTTCTTTTACTGTCTTATATTCTTATATTATAAGGTGGTAATTTTTATAAGTAAACAACTTCAAGCTCTGCTTCTTGCCTGTTTTACCCATTTGGCAGGAACGATTATAAACCTGAAGATGAATTTCTTTAATCGAAAATTGGGCTTGATGAATTCTAGTTTCTTACTTATTAGTTCGGTTAAAAAATGATACAAGTTTCGGCAGATAGCCATCATTATTAAAAAAAAAACACTGTGTTTCCTTCTAGAAATGAGATTGGCATTTTGTTCCACAAAAAATCATTGTTCTTCTCATCAATTAGACGTTCGTTTTCTCCTCTTTGATTGTAAAATTTAATTACACTCAAATCACTCATCGTTGTATTATTTGTCATTATCGCTCGATAAGTAAAGTGATCTTTGGTAAACATATCGGTTTGTCTATCCTTTCTAGTTTCTCCTGAAACTACGTACCTATATTCTTTTTTATTTTTTTTGCCAAAAGTGAAATAATTGATAGAAGTTATCTCGCACGTTTTGTTATTTATTTTACCGTTTTCCAATGATCTATTTTTTCAAGTTGTTGATATAGATTACAGCAACGCTGTGCTTTTATATAAAAATAATAAGAGGTTTGATTCAACTACTTTGACTACTTCGTGTGTAAATGAACCATAGTCCATCCGGCTGTGCTTCACTTAGATGTTTTGATCTGAAAGAACTTTGTAAGCTCGTAAAAGGGTTTGATTCTGCTTGTATTTGACATTTGAATTGCCATTACGGTTTTCAATGTAAACTGGTATATTGTTAAAGGCAGCAATTCCAGGAAAGTAGCCATCCGCTTTTTTATAGCTTCGTTTGGAATCATGCTTTCCAGTAGGAATAAATTGATTGTCATAGTCAAAAATGTAATCCCGTTTCTTTGGGTTCAATTGACCAGTGGTAAATAACAATTTTAACATCAACTCATTAAGTTTCAAATTGATGTTAAACTCATGGGTTACCCCACTATTGCTAACATAGCTTTTTTGCCAGTAGCGAGTTCTTTTTGCATTCGAAGTAATGTATCAGTAGAGCACACATTGAAATCAGGAATTTGTTGAAGATCTTTGCGAAGATGGTCGGTAATGTCTTCGGCACATTCTTCTCCATAAAGTGTTAAGGACAAATACGACCTAAATAAATCACTATATTCATATTGAGCCAATAATCCCTTGTCTCCCAAACAAGTATCTATTAAAGTCTAAATATTATGATCCTTTAGTAGCTTGTCGGTGAAATTTAATCCGCCCAATGCACTAATATTTGATGTAGAAGTTATAGCTTTCATCTGCAACTATATTTTTCACCCAATTTAGTGAAAAACTTTTAATCGGGAAGGTTTGGTCGGCTTTAGTTTTACTGGACTTTCCGGTTTTTATTTATTTCCGCTTGCGGATTTAAGCTATTATATTAGTGGTGTCCGCTTAATGTTCTAAGATCAAATATTTAGCGGACAGCCTAATTTGGGTCTTTTTGCATAAAAGCGTCTAAAAGGTATCAGAAATACTAATTATGGTTAATAAATTGGACAATATGGTGTATAGTTTAAGTTTTATCGGACAGCGGAAAATCCTTTTTGATTCTTAAATGGCCTAGGGAGGTTCTATTTTTGATATTGAACTCTTGCTGTCTGGTAAAAGAAAGTAGTAATCGGAAACCACGATAGATAGGGCATTCGATTATTTAAACTAATGGAAATCGGAATTTTTGAAATTTACTTGGACACCACTAGTATTATATGAGTATCTTAGAGCGAGTTTTTATATTTAGTGATTATTACTCTCTCCCTATGAAAGATCTTGTTATGTTAATTGAGGCTTTAAGTCCAAGCGAAAAACAGCATTTTAAAAAAAGGAATAATCCAGATGCGGATTTTGTAATGTTATTTGATTACATAAACAAGACGAAATCCTGTATTTCTTCAGAAGTGTCTACTTATTTTTCAAAAAAACAAATAATTGAAAAAACAATTAACTCAAATTTCCTGTCAGGACTTAAGAATTATTTAAAAGTTAGAATTCTTGAATCCCTTAGGGTTCAGTTTATCAATAAAAAGAAAAAATATGAATTACTCAGTAATGCAATGAATGCTGACCTTCTATTGGAAAAAGGATTGTATTCTTTGGCTAAAATGGAAATTGAATCTTCATTTGAGAATAATTTCGATAGCAGTTTTCCTATCGAAAGGCTATTGTTATTAAGGAGGAAAAGCCTTCTTGTTTATTATGAAAACTATGAGGGCACTAGTCTAGAAGACATTGAATCATTGTTCAGATCTCGCATTGAAACTGCTGAACAGCTTCTGTTGGAGATAAGATTTGCACGAATAATTTCAATTATGAGTTTTCAGTTTTTTAACGGTTTGAATGATATCGAGTTGCTGAAGTCATTTATGAATGAACCATATATGAAAGACGAATCGTTGGCAACTGATTTTGTTACTAAATATCTATTTCATTGGGTACATGCTCAGTTTGAAGAATTTCAAAATAATCCAGAAGGTGCAATTAAGCATTTCAACAGGTCTATTGGGATTTGGCTGGATAACACGAATTATATAGATGCCCATCCTAGAATGTATTTAAGTGCATGCTATACATACTTCAAATACCTCATTCAGCAGCAGGATCCATTTTCACCGTTATTGACTGAAATAAACTTTGATGACCTACTGTCCAAGATTAAGACTGAAAATTTGGGCTTTGAAGAAGAGGAAAAGCACCAGTTTTTGTTTCAACTTTTTGAAATTCTTGCATTGAGAAAACGATCAAAGTGGGGTGAGATTATTCGTATCGTAAACCCACTTATCAATGATCAAAATAAACTTGAAAGAGTTCCTAGTTATGACTGTGTGATTTTATTTTATTATTCAGCCCTTGCAAATTTCACTTTAGGGAACATAAGCGAGGCCGAGAGAATATTATTCTACTTTCTAAATCCGTTGGATAAGCGATTGGCAAGTAACCCAAGTTACAGTACTGTCTACATCTTATTAAACATTGTTATTTTATTAGAAAAAGGGGATGAAAAACATTTGCGCTTGCTATTGCCGAAATTCAAAAAGTATCTAAATCAAGAAGGGAAGCTGACTCAATTTGCAATTCATTTTATTAGTATGGCATCTCAACTCATATCACCTCGATTCAAATTAATGCCTGATTTGGTTTATGAAAGATTCCATGAAAGACTTATTGAATGTCATGGAAAAGAGGTGAGAGAAATTAAAATTGAGTATGATTATCTGGTGTCTTGGGTGAAGAAAAAAGAGAAAGAGTTATTCTAGTTTATTTGGTGAATAATAAATAGACGCTCTATGCGCTTCTCATTTATAATTGCGCCCCGCCGGAGTAGTTACCATTTTATGATATAGATTATCTTACCTCAAATCCATGGAGATCTTAAAAGTTTTAGGTGTCGATCTAAAATGATAAGTCTATAGCATATTAAATGTTTGCATGTCAGTTGATTAAATATTCGAAAATTAATTATCTATATAAGATACAATGCGTTTAGAGAATAACGTGTTTCTTTGCGGTTGCAATCAATCTAAAAAGAAACGTGGGAAGAAAAATATTGTCAATTTTGGCAGGAATAGGTGTGGGGATGTTAGTCATAATGGTTTTCAGAGTAGTTATTTTGTCGTACTATCCATTTCCAGACGAACTTACTTGGCAAGAGTCTTCTGATATGAATATCTATTTTAATGGATTGCCTGATGCAGCATTTGTAATGATTATAGCTTCTCATGGATTAGGCGCTTTTTTCGGAACATTAATAACTTCCCTAATTTCAAGGAATGCTAGGTTTACTAATGGTATTATTACTGGAAGTATAATTTTTGCAATTGTATTTGTAATAAATTTCACTTACGATTTTCCAGTGTTATATCTTATGATAGATACTTTCTTGACTGCTATCGCTGCATTTGCGGGCTCTGCATTTGGGAAAGGAAGAAAAGTTAGATAAACGCTATCGTAAATTAAGTTGAAGCGGATATTTGATATGCGAAATCACATATTATCCATAAAATACCTGAATCATCAAATCTCTTAGTACTTCTCTGGAAGTCATGTTTCTGGCACCTACACCTTTTGATTTTAGATCAGCATCTTTTAGCGCATCAAATATATTTATTAGTTTTTGACCATGGAAGTTTTTGGCGGCTATCCGGTAGTCTTTAACAAAATAGGGTGTTGGTAAACCCAATAAAGTTTTTAATTCATTGTCACTTTTTTTGCTGTGGTAAGCTGCAGTATATACTTTGAAGAAGTACCCATAAAGATTGGAGAGTACCATAACTAAAGGGTTTGATTTCTCATTTGATGCAAAGTAATTGACAATTCTAAAGACCTTCTCTGTGTCCATAGTCCCAATTGCTTTTTGCAATTCGAAGACATTATAATCCTTGCTGATACCAACCATCTCTTTGATCATTTCAGCTGAGATTGATTTTTGACCTTCCAAATTAACTATGACCTTATCCATTTCATTGGCAATTTTATTTAGGTCTGTACCTAAGAATTCGGCTGCCATCATAGAAGCGTCAGGCTCTATTTTAATGCCTTTATCAGATAGATAACTGCTTATCCAAGCTGGAACTTTGTTGTCATATAGTTTTTTGGATTCGAACAGGATACCATTTGCTTTTATAGCCTTAGCTAACTTAGTACGAGAGTCAAATTTTTTATACTTATGATTTATAACTAAAATGGACTGAGGAGATGGATTCTCAGCGTAAGTAGCTAGGCTTTTAAGCGTTCTCATGTCTTGGGCCTCCTTAATGACCACAACTCTATGGCTAGCCATCATAGGATATTGACGAGCCTCATCTACTACGGTTTTAAATTCAGTATCCTTACCATACAAAATAGCTTGGTTGAAGGATTGTTCGCCTGAATTCAGCACGTTATTTTCAATATAGCTTGAGATTTTATCAATATAATAAGGTTCATCACCATGCAACAGGTAAATAGGACTGTACTTTTTAGATTTTAGATCTTTAATAATTGCTTCAAATGTCAAACTATCTCATTTTACTGAAATGCGAAGATAGCGCAGACATTTTCGAAATACTAATTATGATTTACAAATTTTTCCATGAAGAATTTAAACGCGTTTTAGTCATTTACCCACCTCAAATTAATACCATACAATGGTCTAAATTGAAGAACATCATTGAAGAAGTAGGAAGGATTCAAATCTAAACCGAGACTTATGTTTTTATAGATATAAATAAGACCAGTATCTACTCCTAGACCCACAGCCTTTTCATCTCCTATTACTCCTTTTATACCTAGTCCATAAAAAAACTGAAAATCTTTATTTTCATTAAGTGAAATATGCCGATGATAAGCTATTGATGGACCAAAAGTGTAATCTGGCTGAGGGGTCACTACACCAATAGTCCCTTCTAAGTAATTATTTTCATCAAGGGCTATCTTGGCAGAAAATGCTGCAGATTAATAGCCTATCTTAGCTCCTGCCAATAAATTAAATCTTTGAGAAAAGCTTGAATGCCAGTTTATTATAGTCAATAAAAGAAAAATTAAAGCAACTTTGATTAGCCTTGTGAAATGTCTATTTATCTTTAACATTGTTATCTGTTTTATGATTGATTTTACCGTGTTGAGTTTTATTGTAATTACTATTATGAAATCAATAGTCCAACTTAATTCGGACATCTGAAAAATGTTATTTTTAACCACAGTAAAGTAAATAAATACGGATAGTTGATGATCATGAAAACTAAGTTTTGCAAATCCATTAAAAATATTGACATTTGTAGTATAATCCATATGAAATCAGGGATTGATATATTTGCGTTTTATCAATTTCTAACTAGTTGTAACAAATATCAGAAAGAACACTTATGCTCAATAAAGTAATGCTTATCGGAAACCTTGGAGGAGATCCAGAAGTTCGTCATCTTGAAAGTGGTGCTGCAGTCGCTAAATTTTCTATTGCAACAAATGAGAGATATAAGGATAAAGCAGGAGAGTATCAGACAGTCACAGAATGGCACGATATTATCATGTGGAGGCAACTTGCAGAATTGGCCGAAAGGTTATTGTCAAAAGGCAAAATGGTATACATAGAAGGCAAACTTACTACTAGGAAATGGCAAGATCAACAAGGTCAAACAAGGAGAACAACAGAAGTTGTCGCAAATAACTTTCAGATTCTAGAAAAGAAAGAAGGATCTGGTCAAGGCGCCTCAGGGTTTCCCAATTCGTTAAATGAACCTGCTAGTACAAAAACTGTGGCACCAGCTGGAAATCCATCATCACAGAATCCAGTAACTCCTCAGGCACCACAAACAGCAGCTCCTGAATCGAAACCAGCTGCGGATATGCCTGAAGATGACTTGCCGTTTTAATCTATTAGGAAAATAAAATTGGATATTACGGTATGATGCTTGCCTAACTTATCTTAACTAAATCAAAAAAAAATTGGACGTAGAACCCCCCTCGGAACTCATATTTATTTGCGCTAGTTCATTGTTTGTTCTTGTTGCTTCTGGTAATATGATGGTGTCATTGTTTATACTTTTATTGTTGATATTGTCCTCCGCTCTTATTTCTGGGAGTGAAATTGCGTTTTTCTCTTTATCTCCTTCTCAGATGATTGATTTGCAAGATGAAGGCTCAGCATCATCAAATAGAATTATTAATCTCAAAGAAAAACCAAGGACACTACTTGCGACAATTCTAATTGCTAATAACTTAGTAAATATTGCCATTGTCGTCTTCTCGGATTTTCTGATCAAGGAACTGATAGGTCCTGAGAAATTATTGATCATCGGAAGATGGTTTCATGAGAATGGGTTCGCATGGATGGGGTCGGCTAATTGGTTGGCAGGAGCCTTTATGTTTTTATTGACAGTTATTGGGGTCACCTCCATATTGGTATTATTTGGAGAGATTGCTCCTAAATTGTATGCAAACCTCAATAATTTGAAGTTTTCCAGATTGATGGCAGGTCCGCTTACATTTCTCAATATTATTTTTGGACCTCTGAGTAGGATTCTTGTGAGTTGGTCTAACAGACTAGAAGGAAGGATAACGGGATCTGAGAACTATCAATCCAACACGAGCAAAGAAGATATTGATGCAGCGATTGACCTTACGGTGAGCTCCAATGATGAAAGCTCGGAAGAAGAAGCGGATATGCTCAAAGGAATCGTAAAGTTTGGTGACGTTTCTACCAAACAAATAATGAAGAGTAGGGTAGACGTGACTGCGATAGATATAACGACTCCATTCAATGAAGTAATGGACGTAATTAAGGAAACGGGATACTCAAGAATACCAGTTTTTAAGGAAGATTTTGATACAATTGAAGGTATTCTTTATGTGAAAGACCTTATTGGTTCTTATGGTGAATCTAAGGATTTTAATTGGGTAGACCTTATAAGAAATACTGTACTTTATGTTCCTGAATCTAAGAAGATTGATGATTTACTAAGGGAATTTCAGGTAAAACGTACTCATATAGCTATTGTAGTTGATGAATATGGTGGTAGCTCTGGCATCGTAACACTGGAAGATGTGATGGAGGAGGTGATCGGCGATATAAAAGATGAATTTGATGAGCAAGAAGATGTAGAGTATATCATATTAAGTGATGGAAATTACATTTTTGAAGGGAAGTCCTTGCTTAATGATGTTTGTAGGATTATTGGTGTCGATAGCTATTATTTTGATGAAGAGAAGGGAGAGTCTGATTCATTGGCCGGACTTATCATAGAAATGACAGGGACAATTCCTAAAATTGAAGCAGAAATTGAATATAGAGATATCTTGTTTAAGATCGTATCCGTGTCTAAAAGAAGAATCGAAAAGATTAACCTAAGAATGAAAGGATGAAAAGAAGCTTGATATTCGCATTTGTTGTTATGCTGTTATTTTCATGCAAAGAGGAAGGTATATTTACCCCAAAGCCAAGGATGTTTCCTAGAGTTGAGTTTCCTGTAAAAGCTTACAAAGAATTTTCAATTGCAGCCTGTCATTTTACTTTTCAAAAACCAGAATATGCCACGATTAAAACAGGAATTACTTTTTTTGGAGAGAAGGCAAAACATCCTTGTTGGTTTGATCTAGAGATCGAGAAGTTGAACACTTCACTTCATTTTAGCTACACTAAGATAGATGGAGAAAACACATTAGAGAAACTGGTTAGAGATGCCTTCAAGATAGTTGAAGAACACAATGCCAAAGCGAAATACACAGAAGAAATTTTATTAGAGAACAAGAATGGCGTAAAAGGGTTGATGTTCAACTTAGAAGGGCCTGTAGCATCTCCAATTAACTTTTTTCTTACGGATACTTTAGAACATTTTGTTAGAGCTTCTCTATATTTTAATTCTGCTGTAGATCCTGATTCTACCCAAATAATATTAGACTTTGTATCAGAAGATGTAGATAAGATTTTGAGCACATTTGCTTGGAAAGAGTAGGATTCATTGCTAATGATATTTTACCTCCGTCTTCCATAACTCTTCACATAATCAGGTCTGAACCCAAATCTTATTTGGAACTGCAATTGATTCAGGCTACTTTCTATTACTGGAGGTTTTGTAGGTATACTACCGATGTTTTGCAAATCATTGAATAATAAACCTGGAGCTAAATTATAATTAAACATAGGTGTAATCGTAAATAAGTTACTGATACCAATGTCATATCCTAGACCCAATCCTATTTTAAAGTTTATCTGATTACTCTTTATTGTTGGATCCACTAATTCAGTGGCAATTTCTTTCGTATTGTATAAAACACCAGGAGAAACATTGATGAACACCCCCTTACTCAATGACGGTCCTTGTTTTGAAAAAGTAGGGCAATCACAATCCCCTTCTAAGTCAAATAGATAAATCTGAGTGTTAAAATTTACTCCAAAGTATGAGAAATTAGTATTCGTACTATTGTTTTCGAAATTGGATTTCGATTTCAATCCCATATGTGCTTCTGGTAGAAATTCTATCCTATATTTTTTGAGTCGAAACCAATAGTCTATCCCTACTCCTATACTGGAGGCAAATATTTTGTCATTATTTCCATTAGTATTTGCATCAATATAGCTATCAAAGCCTGAAAGCGTGTTGAGATTATATTTTACCCGTGCTCCAAACTGGCTAAATACGGTTACAGATACGGATAGAAATACTATGAAAAGGATCGATTTTTTGATTGTGCTCATTAAATTATTCTTTTTCTACCTAGTCAATGTTAGATTTGGGTGTGATATAATAAAACGAAGATAATGAATGTGTGTTGCATTTTCGAACCAGAATAATTAGGATGCTATCTGTTGACCTATTTAACTAATCCTCAAGGTGTCGGTATCAAAATGATTGACACCAGCTTTCTCATCACCAATTAACTCCAGTTTACAATCTGACTAGGGTCAAATCGCCTCTATAGACAGATTCCGTATTATCAATAAATTTCGCTTTGATCATCCACCCATATACACCTTGTTCCGCTTCTTTTCCATCATAAAGACCGTCCCAACCTTTCAAATTTTCAAAGTCTACGATGTTTTCATTATTGTAAACAAGATTGCCCCATCTATCAAAAACGACAAACTGCTCTACAGAAACCAGTGCATTTCCTGATTGAAATCTGAAAAAATCATTCACACCATTCTCATCAGGAGAAAATATATTGGGAGTGTAGATATTTACCGATGAACGATCTATCCGCACCATTACATCTTTCTTGACATCACATCCATATTTATCTTCGGCTGTAATTGTATATGTAATCGATGCAGTTGGTTTCAGACCTTCTAAAATAGGTTCTGTGCTTAAAATATTATTGTCAATATCTGTCCAAGAAAATATGATGAGTTCAGGATCATAAGTCTCCGGTTGTAAATTAATAATATCTCCTAATAATACATTTATGATAGGTTCAATCTCAATACCATCAGTCATGGGAATCTCTTCTAAAAAGAAAGAAACAATGCTATCACAGCCATTTGCATTGACTAATGTTGAAGTATAGAATCCTTCCGCATTGGTCACAACATCAAGATATCTGAAAGTATCTCCTTCGCAAAATGATTGTTCTAAGCTAGAGAATGTTGTAGGGGTAACTGTAAGGTCAACGGTTACAATGGAATCGCAACCGTCCTCCGCTGAAATAGTAGTCTCATATATGCCTGATTGATCCCAAGCGCTATTCTCAATTGCATAAGATTCGCCTTCGCATATAGATGTTGCGTGATCAGCATAGTAAGGTGGTATCCGCACATTATATACTTTTGATGAAATGCATCCGCCCGGAACATTGACAACTACTAGGTAAGTGCCCTCTGCACCAGGTAAACTGACGAGAGAGATTGAGTTTTTAGTTTCTCCGACAATAGCGACTCCATCCTTATACCACTGATAAGTTTGTCCAGGGGTTGCTTCAATTGAAATTATCAAATCATCATTACAAATACTTCCTTCGATGTTATCAAAAGGGAGTCCAAAATCAGCTGTTTCTGCTAGTGTGAGTCCGTCAAGATAGAAATATGGACTGTGAATCCAATTAGGATTACCTTGGCAACTGGGGCCTATCACAATTACCTCATAATCTTTAGAAGGCGTAAACTCAAAATCTACAGAAACCCATTCATTGGATCCGCTGACAAATTGAATGTCTATCTGATCATATGTACTGGTATTTGCAGGACAACCTACCGATATACTTCCACCGCCAAAAGGCAATTGGGTACAAGTAGTACCGCCAAAAATAGCAATATCTAAACTCTTACTTCCTGGCACATTATCTCTGAAACCTACAAAGAACTGCAATCTATACTGCACTCCAGCTCTCATGGATTCTGTTAGGCATGCACCTACATATTCTTTATAATTAGAGTTAACGTGCTCTTCTCCATCTCTAAATCCAACAGCCCCTTCTCCATCTGCTAATGGTAGGGGAGCAATTGCGGGGATGCTTGTATTTCCTAGATATCCACCACAAGTATTGATGTAATCAGTCGTTGGTGCTGACGCTTGTACCCAACCAACTGCACAGTTCAACATTGCATTGGCAGAAGGACAACAAGTCTTATCTTCGAAGGAAGGATTAGGGATCAAGGATGAAGGTAAATCATTTGCACATTCACATTTTTCATCATTTAAGTCAATGAATCCGTCAAGATCATCATCTATACCATTATCACATATCTCAAATGCTACCTGACCATAAATTTGGCCAAAAGAATAAAAAGAAATTAGGAAAATAAATATGGTTATGCGCATTCGTTTAACATGTTACTTAGTCAACAGTACGCAATATAATTATTATTAGTTTGTTGATTCTAGTTTTAATATACTAGTTGTCCGTTGTCTTGTCTTATGGAGCAATTTTCTATTGTCTATAAGCGACTCACCAAAAGTAGGAATCATTTCTTTCATTTTAGATTTCCAATCTTCAGATGCCATATGATCGGGGAATGATTTCTTAAGCACATCTATCATAATTGATACAGAAGTTGAAGCCCCAGGAGATGCTCCTAATAAAGCAGACATAGATCCATCTTCATTGGTCACTACTTCGGTTCCAAACTTCAGGACACCACCTTCACTAGCGTCTTTTTTAATGATTTGGACTCGTTGACCAGCTGTTTCTAGTTTCCAGTCATTCTCATTTGCTTCAGGGTAATAAAGTTTGAGAAAATCAAGTCGATCACCCATTGATTGAAAGACCTGTTCTACCAGATATTTAGTCAGGCCAACATTATGATACCCTGCAGATAACATGGGCCACACATTATGCACTTCGATAGACAACGGTAAATCCCAATAAGAACCATTTTTAAGGAATTTAGTGGAAAAGCCTGCATATGGACCAAATAACAGACATCGCTGACCATCGATTATCCTGGTATCTAAGTGGGGGACAGACATAGGGGGTGATCCTGTTGATGCTTTTCCGTATACTTTAGCTTCATGTTGCGCTATCACATCTGGATTGTCACATCTTAGCCATTGCCCACTTACTGGAAATCCGCCATATCCACGACCTTCAGGAATATTGGATTTATCTAACAGTATAAGCGATCCTCCGCCTGCTCCAATAAAAACATAATCTGCCTCAGTTGAGAATTTTGATTTTGTAGCTAAGTTTTCAATATCAATAAACCATTTTCCATCATCAGAGCGTGTCAAATCTTGGATTTCATGCCCTAAGTGGACATTTACATCTTCAGAATTTTTTAAGTAACCAATCATATCTCTTGTTACTGCGCCAAAGTTCACATCTGTACCGATATCCATTCGAGTAACGGCTAGCGGCTCGTTGACCACTCGATTTTTCATCATCAATGGAACCCATTTGCTTATTTGATCAAGGTCTTCTGAGTAGATCATATCTTCAAACATGGCATACTGAGTGAGAGCGGCATGTCTCTTCTTGAGAAATGCTACATTATCTGCTCCCCATACAAAACTCATGTGATCGATATCATTGATAAATGGAATCTTAGAATCCACCATATCGGACTCTGCCAAATATGACCAAAACTGCTTCGATACTTCGAACTGCCCACCAATTTTTACTGCTTTGTCAATATTTATAGATCCATCTTGATTAGTTGGAGTATAATTGAGCTCACAGAATGCAGAGTGGCCCGTGCCAGCATTGTTCCATGCATCAGAACTTTCAGCTCCTATCTCATCGAGTCTTTCGTATATGTCAATTGTTGCATTAGGGATTAATTTTTTTATCAATATCCCTAAAGTTGCGCTCATGATTCCAGCACCTATTAATGTAATTCGTTTGGGTAGTTTTTTCATTTATAGCCAATTGTATTTGATCTCAGATTAATTCTAAAAGACAACTAAATCTAAATTAAGCAATATAAGTATGGATCGACCTCATTCCTAATTTAATAAATCGATTAGAGTTTCCATTTCAAAAAAATACTTTTGCACCTTCTTTTTTAAACGCTTCATGATTGTTGGTTTTTGCATATCCCAATACATCAAATCCGCCCCTTCTAGCCGCTATGATACCAGCAATGCTGTCTTCGATGACTACACAGTCGCTTGCAGCAAAACCCATTGTTTTTGCAGCATGTAAAAAGAGTGCTGGATCTGGCTTCCAGCGGTTAATTGTATAAGCACTAAACATACTATTTTCAAATTTATCAAGGAGATTTGTTATTGATAAATTTAATCTCATTTTGTCAATTGGACCATTCGATGCAACACAGTACGGAATCGAAATCTCATTTAATAAGTTATGGATCCCTTTGATCGGTTTTAGTTCAGCTTTGAAGGCTTTAAAAGTTCTATCCCTGTAATCTCGCTCATGATTTTGCGAGATTTTTTTACCAGTTAGTTGTTCAATGTGGAGAAAAACACTTTCTAAGGATTTTCCTGTAAAATTGATCTCAGCATATTCCATATCAATCTCTGCGCCTAGAGAATTTGCCATCTCAAGGAGTATTTTACCTGATATTTCTTCACTGTCTACGAGGACACCGTCACAATCAAAAATGATGCATTTGTATTTCATTTGTTCATCTCTTTATGATAGGTTCCATTCTGAATAAATGGATACTCGATTTTGCTCAAAAATAATCCTCTAGCTTCCACGCTCCAGTCTTTAACCAACCTTTTTCTGTTGTCCATTGCATACTTCACGTCCTCGTAGCTTACTTGTCCTCTTGCTACATTCAGACACATGCCGACAATAAGTCGGATCATCCCTCTTAGAAATCGGTTGGCTTCAACATGATACACATAGCCAGTATCTGTTTGTACCCATTCACTTCGGTATATGGTGCACTTTTTGGTCTTCTCGTCTGACCCATTTTTACAGAATGTTTCGAAGTCTTCGTATTCGAGGAGTAACAAGGCAGCTTTATTAAGATCTTCTAATTTTATTTTTTCTAAAAGAGGAAATCGATTTGATGTCCATTGTCTGAACGGATCTCGTTCTCCGACGATATGATATGTATATGCTCGCTTGTTTGCATCATATCGAGCATGTGCATCATCATGGACAATGATCACATCGTTTATGATAATTGCAAACGGAAGGATGCTATTCAATTTGTATTTCATTAAGCCAAGGTCAAACTCAATACTATCGAAGTGAAAGTAGTACTCCGAAGCATGAACTCCAGAGTCAGTTCTCCCACAGCCCACTATTTCAGGATTATCAGGCAAGAAGACTTGAAGTGCCCTCTCTATGTTCGCTTGCACTGTATCAGGTGTATTCTTCTGAGCTTGCCAGCCATGGAAATCGGTTCCATTATATTTACACCTTACAAAATATCGCATCTTAGATTATTAGTTTTCGGGTGTAAACTTAAGAATATATTTATTTTAGATTAATGGATGAGTTATTGATTTTGAAAAGAGTAATGGGATTTGATATGTTTCCAGAAGCTTTCTATCTTGCATCATATTGTATGGGAGCAGATATAATGCCGCTCTTTTCAGCTGATAGAATTTTCACGACATTGTATTTTATGCCGTGCCTTCAGAGCTAAACCTTTAGGATGTCTCATCATAAATTCGAGAATATCATTGATGAAATTAATCTTCTAATTTTACTTGTAAAACCCGTATGGCTTAAATATGGTAACCCTAAGTGCATCCTAGGGTTAGGAATTAACCAAGAATCTTGTTTGGCGGCATTCTTGACCAAAAATGATAACAAAACTATCCAATGCTCGTGCATTATTCCTCTACCTGAGTAGTTAGTAACAATGCACTACAATTTACACCATGCAATATTGCTGTGATACTGTTACTCCCTTAGAGCAATTCTTGATCAAATCCTGGCCTTTTGTATCCTTCAGCTTTTGGAAAATATTTAAGGATCATGTTTTCAATGCGCTGCAATACTGCTAATAATGGAAGGGTCTTTTCCTCTGGAAAAATATTGTGTTCCATCATCAATGCCCATGCGCCTATTGATCGTTTAGTGGTGATGAGCGCTATTTTTGCTGAGCCAAGCATATCATTTGGAATATCAGAACCTTCATCATCTTCTTCCTCACCATATACTAGAATGTCGTGTAATCCTGAAATCGCTCGTTTACATTTCACATTGATAAAAAAAAGATAGAAATGTAGGATTTCTAGATTAAGCTCCACCTCTTTGAACAACTTCCTCTGTTGTTTCTCCTCCTTTATGCCCAACTCTACTTCCTGAATTGATTTTTGTCCAAATTCACCCAACTGGATTTCTTCTAAGACAGGTCGAGCTTCTTTCCAATACCGTTCACTTAATTTTGCAAGTTCATGATTATCGGTGAACTCCATTATATCCTCTAATTCTTTCGCGGCCTTGGCAGTATCTTCTTCAGTGATGGTTATACCCCGTTTTTCTATTTCTTTTGAGATTAATTCTGCCACTTTAGAGAGATTTTCGCCTACACTTTTCCAAAGTTCTTCATTCTCTTCGTTAGTAGTTTCTTCAAATGGACTTTTTTCATTGGGTACAAATATGGCACATTGAGAAGTCATTGTGCATCGCTCGCACCATCTGTCGCAGTAGTTATGTATGAATGGGATATGTGTTGACATTTATCTTGGTTTAAATTTTCCGACTAATCGACCGCTCCGCTTTTGGACCGCTTTGCTTTTCGATATTTAGATTGTTCGATCGTTTTTATGACTCGATACACACCGTCCGCAAGATTATAGAGCACTTGTGAACGGTGAGCTGGTTTGAGGGATCAAATTTGTATTTAAACACTGCTGATGCACACTGAGCACCGCTGCGCATCAGCCCAGTGATCATGGGAAACTTACCTCAATGCCTACAAGCGCACTGTGCCTCCATAAAACTATGGGTCTCATTGAAGAACGGATATGCATTTCCGCTACCTTCAATTTCCCAATAGAATTTAGATCTTTTGGTTGGGTTGTTTCCTACTTCATTCATTGTAGCTGCATCGTATAATCGTCCGTTGATGATCGTATATATTACATTTTCAGAGTCCATTAAGTTTTTAGATGGATCGCCGTCTATGACTATAATATCTGCCAACTTTCCTTCTTTGATCGACCCTATTTCTTTATCCATTCCTAGATATTCTGCGCCATTCATGGTAGCAGACCGTAGGGCTTGCATATTAGTCATTCCTCCTTGGCCGAGCATCCACAGTTCCCAGTGGGCGCCAAGACCTTGGATCTGACCATGTGCACCGAGATTAATATTTACACCAGCATCTTGTAGCTTTTTACACGATTGAGAAGTGAGGATGTGACCGTTGTCATAATCCTCTTGTGGAGCCATCGTTCTGTGTCTTGATCTAGAATCTATGATTGGTCTTGGAGTAAATGTCAGCAGCCTTTCCTTCTCCCAGACATTTGTGTTTTGGTGCCAATAGTACTCACCATTCAGGCCGCCATAGTTTACGATTAGGGTTGGCGTGTTGCTTGTATTTGATGCTGCCCAGAAGTCTATGACATCTTTGTAAAGTGGCGCTACGGGGATGTTGTGCTCTACACTTGTATGGCCATCAGCCACCATGCTCATGTTATGATAGAAAAATGATCCTCCTTCTGGTACGACCCTTATACCCAGTTGGCGAGCAGCTTCTATGATTTGTTGCCTTTGGTTTCTTCTTGGTTGGTTGTATGATTTTACACTAAAGGCCCCATATGCTTTTGTTCTACGCAATGCTGATTTTGCATCTTCTAGGTTTTCAATGACAGCTTTAAAATCTCCGTCTGCACCATATAAGATTGTACCTGTACTGAATATCCTTGGTCCTACCATTTCTCCAGATTTCACCATTTCTGATTGGGCGAATGTGATCTCCGTATTTACAGATGGATCATGAGTGGTAGTGACTCCATATGCAAGATTGGTATAATATTGCCAATGTTTCTGTGGACTGATTCCTCCACGGAATGCGCCTAAATGTGCATGGACATCGATGATTCCTGGCATAATTGTCTTTCCTTCCAGATCGATAACCTTAGTGTTGCGATCCAGCGTTAATCCTTTGCCATCGCCAACATATGCGATCTTGTTTCCATCAATGAGAACAGTTCCATTTTCTATGATTTTATCTCCTTCCATTGTGATAATCTTCGCATTTTGCAGTGCGATCTTACCAGTAGGCTTGTCCATGTCCATCATGAGATTAATTTTTAGACCTACAGTGTCGATCGGAGGTATGCTATCCACCGCACCGTCCAAAAATAGAAATCTGTCTGTTAGTTCTTCCGTAAAGTACTCATTACCCAAAGTCCAGTGTAATTTCTTACTATTTGACGACCAATGAAGATTGATTCCTGCATCTTTGGCGACCTGAGCAACTGGAACAGCTTTCGTTTTAGCAGATAATCCAAATGGTTGGCCAGTCATCGGCATCGGAGCGATATATACTTTGTTAAACCTAAAACACTTCAAGTGTTTCCGAGTGAAGTATTACTTATCGAAGTTCTATTGCAAGCTGATACAATTTTATCAATGAATGTTGTAAGGGAAAATCTAAACCCTCATAATACAATAGAGCTTTCATTTGAACAAGAAGATAATAATGACACAGCAAGTCTTATGATGTTAAAAGTCAAAAATCCTTTTAACAAAATACTTTCATTTGATGCTTATATTTTTGCTTTAAGCAATTCCGAATGGACACAAACTTCAATTATTCCGGTCCAACCAAATACTTCAGGATTCGAAATTTGGTATGATCCAATTGCGAATCTTGTTTTAGAAAATTGGAAATTTAGCCCACTTGATAGAAAAACTACTGTTGATTCAAACACAAAAAATGAACGCGAAGAAAGCTATCATCCAGAAAAAACTAATGAATGGTTAAAAAGAAATGATATACGGCTAAATGAATTGCCTTTGGCTCCCGCGGACGAAATTAACTATGCCTGTGACTCAACACTCTATCTTAAACAGATATCAGGAGACACTATTACCTATTGGACTTACGGATGGAGAACACCGATTGATACGATTAAAGCCATTGAATGGAAGGAAAACTCAAGTTATGGAATCAGTTCATATTTCAAAAAAGTAAACTATAATGGAACTCTAACCAGTGTTAATTTAATTCCTAGAGCATATTTTATACGAAATGACTCAATAATGGAAGAACAAAAATTCTATCATATTTCAAATGACTCATTAAGTTCACTTTATCGACTTGCCTATTCAACTAATGATTCTAAAAAACGAAAACATTATGAAGATATCATTCAAAACAATTCTTTCAATAAATTCAAATTAATTTATCATCCAGGAATATTTGTCAACAACATTTATGAAGGAAACTATAACAATGACAAAATCACTTTGATTGATAGATGGAAATGCAGGGATAGGAAATATTTCGCAATTGAGATTTCAAACTATCGAAGTAACGGTGAAGTATATAAATATACATTAGTATTCGACGAGAATCATAATTGGTTGGAGTACGATGGTTGTGATAAAATTGGAATCGAATGTATGAAGAAGAGAGAATTCAAAGTACACTACCGATAACATAAAGCGAGCAACACTGAATGAGTAGCATTCGGATGTTGGTCGTTGTTGTACAACACCTGTTGTCTCTTATAGGGGCACAATATTTAATTCTGAATTTAGGCGAGAATGATTGTGAAAATATCGAATAAGTGTAGGTTTTTTTGCGATGTGATAAATATAGCAATTTCGATGAAGCATTAATACAACTTTTTCAATGC
>CAXBGT010000094.1:0-20532 GCA_963975265.1 uncultured Saprospirales bacterium | reverse complement strand
AGAGACAAAGGATTTGTATAGCTAGATCATTGGGACTCAATCCTAAGTTTATATTGTGTGATGAGTCAGTGTCAGCTCTTGATGTATCGGTACAAGCTCAGGTGCTCAATCTCCTACAGGATTTGAAAGATGAGTTTGACTTAAGTTATATCTTTATCAGCCATGATTTATCTGTTATTAAATTCATTGCGGATCATTTATTGGTTATGCAGCTGGGTAAGATAGTAGAGCGTGGTGATGTAGAGTCTGTAATCAATAATCCTAAACAAGCTTATACACAGATGTTGATTGATTCAATACCTAAGTAAAGCAACCGGAATTCCTACCCCAAGGCATCAACCTATAAGCCTTGACTGATATCCGACCAAATATCTTCGATGGATTCTATCCCTACCGAAACACGTATCAAACCATCACTTATCCCGTTTGCCTCCCTTACATCCTTATCTACAATGACATGAGAACTACTTGCAGGATGCAACACAAGTGTGTCTACATCTCCTAGTGTAGGTGCCAATGAACAGAATTTTAGTTTATTCATAAGTTGAAGTGCTCCCTTCATTCCTGTTTTTACTTCGAAACTTAACATTCCACCAAAATTCTTCATTTGCAATTTTGCCAATTCGTGATCTGGATGAGAAGTAAGTCCATTATAATTTACAACTCCTACTTTAGGATGATCCTCTAGGTGTTCTGCTAGTGTTTGAGCATTACTAGAATGTCTTTCCATTCTAAGCGCTAGTGTTTTTACACCATTGTTGATCAACCAAGCATCCCATGGGTTACAAGTAGATCCTATGAGTTTGAGCGTATTCCATATTTTAGTATGGTAATCAGCTTTGTGTCCTATGATTATCCCAGCAATTGAGTTACCGTGACCATTGATGTACTTTGTAGTACTATGGACAACGAAATCTATACCTAATGCTAGCGGTTGTTGGATAATAGGTGTACAAAATGTATTGTCAATTGCGGTTAGAACATTTTTTCTTTTTGCATATTCTGCTAACCACTTGATATCTATACACGCCAAAGTAGGATTAGCTGGAGTTTCGATATAAATCATTTTTATCGCTGAATTCTCCTCAATACTTTTTTGTATTGCATTATGATCCTTCATATTAATGAAGATAGGTTCTATTCCTAATTGTGTCAATACGTTCTTAAAAAGAACAGTTGTTCCACCATATAAATTACTTTGAGTCAGCACTTTATCTCCTTGCCGTAATGTACTTAGCATCAATGTGCTGATGGCACTCATCCCAGAACTAGTTAAAAATCCGTACGCTTCTAGATCTGTCCCAAATGATTCCATCTTGGCTAGTTTGTTAGCTACTGTATCGACAGTTGGATTTCCGTATCGACTGTAAGAATGACCACTTTCTTTTCCCGAGAAGATATCGATCCCTTGATCCAATGATTCGAATTCAAATGATGAAGTTGCGTATATTGGGAGTTGATGAGGCTTAGTGCTTTCGTTTCTTTGGTATTCTTTTACACAAAGTGAATCGAAGGATATTTGTCTTTTCATAGTATAGCCAATTTAGGAATGTGAAAATAACAGATATGAAAGACTAAAACGGTCAAAACAGAGAGAAAAAATCAATGGAAGGATTATAAAATGAAATTGCCGACAACATCTTGTCGGCAATTTTCAAAAAGCATGAAAAAACTATCTACTATCTTAATCTCTGCGTGAATGAGTTAAGGTTCAAAGCAAAAAACCACTCTGTCATATTCACACTATATAGATGATAAAAACGAGCGTTTTGGTATGTGCGATTTGTTAAGAATTTTATAAAAACACTTAAGAGAATCTAAAGACGTAAAAGATTGAGGTTTATCGGCTTCTATTTGATGTCTTTTTATTGAATTCAGCAGATTTGATGTTTTCATCTCTCTTCAGAGTTTTTAAGAACGCTTCAGCTGAAATAGATTTTGCATCGTAGGTAATAAGATATAAGTTTAGAGTAGGAGCTATTTTTTTCATGAGTCTTACACCGTATTTATCCATTGATTCTATCCACTTTGGAATGAGCGTACCTGGGATCGGTTCTATGATCACTTCACTATATATATTTATAATTTCTGGCTTTTTAGTTTGATCTATATCTTTTTGACTTTGCAATAATATCCAATCCCCGCTATCTGCGATCTTTTCTAATAAGAATTGTAATTGCATCACCTGTTCTGGTCTTTCTTCTTTGCCAGATACTTCTTTATACATTTCACCATTATGATAGCCAATTGTGCTCGCTGGAAGATCAGCTATTTGACTTTTGAATTTGATAGGAAACGATTCGAAATCTGAATCCTCAAACTGTTTTACGACGTGCTTAAATTGTTCGTTGGAAATCTGCTTACCATAAATTCCAAGTTTGTCAGTATTAGCTACACCTTCGAAGGTTGCATATCCACTTTGTGTGACAGTTAGTTTGTAGGTAGGACACTTTCCGAAACAAGCACTCTTTTTTAAGCTAAATCTAATCTCATCTTTATTAATATTTTTTGCCTTCTTGTTACTTTTACAAGAAAATGCCAATAGAGAAATTGCAATTGCAAAGGATGTTATATAAAGTTTCATAAGTATTTCTGTTTTGCAGTCAAGGTTATTTAAATCACTTCAGTAACTTAATAACGAAAGTCATGTAAAAATGACACAATTTTGATGACATTCATTAATAAATGATAAAATAGAATAAATTACTAATGTGCAAAATTGGCATCTTATTTTTAGTACTGCAACTCTGTTTTGAAAAGTAGCGAAGCTGAGCAATCAAAATAGATGGTTGAACTAATCTCGCTTTTCGCAGGATATTAGGATTAATACCTCGATGCTTGCATCGATTATTTAGGATTCAGGCCTTGCCCTGAGGTTAATACCATTTATGTTTTCAACTAATACGAATATTAAAGGTTATGTATGTGATTTTAAGATGACATAATAGAATATTCGAATCTTAAAATTAGAAATACTACCTTTGAAGTAAATACATATCATGAAATTATCTTATGCATACTTATCTGTTATTCTAGTGATTGCTTTGCTTTCTTGTGAGTCTAAAAAAGTAAGTAATGACCAAGCGGTTGATAGTAAAGGTGTCTTTCAATCTGTGATTACACATTCTGCTGGGGACAGTTGGAGTACGTCAGATGAGTTTTTACCTCTACCTATGAATATTGGAGAAGTCAATGGAAAAGAAGTTTTTCTTTTGAGTGATAGAGTGAAAGTTGGAAAAAAAGTTGGAATTCTACCCCTGGGTTCTGTTATATTAATTGAGAACGACAGTATAAAGACGTATGTATTAGCTATACCTTCTGTTGACAAAAACAAAAAGATAATTGCCGAGGGATTTGATGAATTTTCCACAGTTTATAGCAGTGCCAAATGGATTATTGAACAATACCTTGTGAATAGAAAAGGGAGTAATGTAGTAAAGCTAAAGTCTTGGGAGAACGAGAAAACAGCAATAAATTATTTAATAGATTAATACTAAGGTCTTTTATACTTGTATAAGGTAACTTTATTACCTTTCTACCGTCAAATCAAAGTAATGCTAGCCTGTAATTTGAATAAAATAGAACTATCTAACAATATAGGTTTAAAATCAGAGGAGTTCACTGTGTCCTTTTCTCAATCTATTTCTGATTTGACAACAGATTGGAATGAGCAAGCAGGTAGTAACCTCTTTTTAAATGCTGCTTTTCTTTCAGCACTAGAAGCAGCTCCACCTTCTGGTACAAGTTATAGGTATGGACTGGTCAGCAAGAAAGAACAACAAGTTGGTATCGTTTATTTTCAATTGAAAAAAATAAATTTATTTCTGAGTCTTCGCCTTGATGCGTATAAACCTAGTGGATTTGTTGATAGGGTGTGGCATGGAATAAAGAGCTTCTTGGCAAAAAGGATAAACCAATATGTTTTGGTAAATGGAAACATGACACTTACAGGTAACAATGGATTCTTGTTTAGCGATTCTATTGGAGATGAAGATAAATTTAGTTTAGTGGACGAAATTAGTGATCAATTGGTCTGTAAGCTTAGAAAGGAAAAAATCAAAGTCAAAGCAATATTATTAAAGGATTATAGATCTGAAGAAAAGGCAAATAAAGAGGACTGGGATTTTTCAGAATTTCAAGTGCAACCTAATATGATCATGAAAATTGACCAGGAATGGACTTCTTTTGAAGATTATATAATGGCGATGAGGTCTAAGTACAGAGTGAGAGTGCGGAGGGCTAGAAAGAAAGCGGAGTCACTAGAAAAACGACAGCTTTCACTTGAAGAAATTCATTCTTACGCCGAAGATATTTCAAATCTTTATAAAAACGTAGCAGATCAAGCAGGATTCAACTTGTTTATCTTGCCAAAAAACTATTTCTATAGCCTTCAGAAGCAGTTGGGAGAGCATATGAAACTAGTGGCTTATTTCGAAGAAGGAAAGATGGTAGGTTACTACACCCACATAATAAATGGAGGAGAGTTAGATGCACATTTTCTGGGCTACGACTCTACTTGTAATAAGAATTGCCAGCTATATCTCAATATGTTGTATGATTTGGTTGATGATGCTATACAGTTAAAAGCCCATAACCTGATTCTATCTAGGACTGCTATGGAGATCAAGAGTTCAATAGGCGCTGAAGCCCATGACATGTTTTTGTACATGCGGATGATCAATCCATTGCTAAATAAAGGTGTTTCTGCAGCTCTTGATTACTTTAAGCCAAAAGCTGAATGGCAACCTAGGAGCCCATTTAAATGAAAGGTAGTCTTTTTCATTATTGCATAATTCCATAGTTAGACAGATAGATCTAATTTTATGTGACAGTTTATAGAAAATTCTAACTTTTGTAAGATACTTATCACAATATGTTAAAGTCCTTTTTTTAATTCAAATCATTTGAAAATAAAGAGTTTTGGGTGTATGTTCGTAGTAGATTTGAAGAACACCTTTAAGTTTGCGCATTTCGTTATTGTCATTAGATATGGGAAATGTATTTATTTATGAGTGATTTATTCCACTCGAAAACACCTTAAGGAATGTCGCGGGGCTTCTTACCAGAGAAGCCCCTTTTTCTTTCTTTGGAAGTTCCTTTTTGTAACGATTATAATGTTATTCATTTAATTTTTCAGATAGAGTATTTATTTTGATTTATACAGGTCATTAAGTCCAACACAACTTTCTATCATTGGAGTTATTTTTGTAATTCTGTTCAATTTAGTTTCTTGTCTTTTTGCGCCATCAATAAATTCAATGTATTCATTCCTTTTTGAATTGCTAAAAGAATTTAATTGAGATAGATCATTTTTAGAAAGATTGGACTTGAGGAGTTCAGGAATTTCTAGTGTTTTTGGTTTTCTTTCAGACTTAATTTCTTTCCCTTCTTTTTGATTCTGAATTGCTTCGAGGATATAAGCTTCTGCTATCTTTTTATTTACTTCAGTATTATCATTATACTTCTTAAGATGGCTTTCTCTGCGATATTAGATTCTTCACCTTTGCTATAAACCAAAGTGCCTTCCTTAAGTTTGTCTACGACGTTGGAGGATTTCAACTGACCTTCTCTCACTCTAAGGTTATTCACCGAGACGACTATAGATTTGATTTGTTCTATTGGTTTTAGGTGTGGTAGACTGTCCAGTTTCTTGTATGTTTTCTTTGAGTTTAGGGTTTTTATCTGCATCGCAACTAACAGTTATTAAGACAAGAGAAAACAGAAAATACAAATTTAATTTTTTCATGACATTATCTAAATAGGGAATAAGATAATAATATCGAAGTAATTTTATTTAGATATGAATTTATTATTGGGATTAGATGGGAATTGATTTTGGTAAAATAAAAGCGGAATAATCATTACTGACCATTCCGCCTCCCTATTTTTGGAACTAAGTATGTAAACTAATTGGCTTCCTACGATAGGCATTACGCATTACCGAACTTTTCAGATCGATATGTTGCGCTTAATATTTCACCTCTTCTAACCACGGATGGTTTTTCAAAGTGTTTTCTATTTCGTAATTCTTTGATGATTTTCGTTGAATTAACTTTTCTTTTATATCTCTTCAGCGCTCTGTCAATATTCTCTTCTTCTTTAACGTTGATTATTAGCATTGTATATGTGATTTTTCTTTATGGAATGCAAAAGTAGTTTATTTTATATGCTTAGGGAAACATTTTATGACTATTTTGTACGTATTCATTGATGTTGATTATGTAAGTAACCTAAATGAGTCTGTTATAGATATATTATTCATGTATTTAATTTTAAAGTGCCATTTCATTTATTTTGTAACAATTGGTTTAATTCTTAATTGAATTGACTTTTATGGACGTGATTGTCGCTCTATAGTTACTCCAATTTAGCGATTGAAGCTGTTACTAAAAGGGATTTGTGAATTGTTCCTAGATTAATCGATTTCTATTTATTTATTTGTAATAATTACATTTGTACTAAACAAAAGATTCTTATATGCCGATAAACATCGTTCTCATAGAACCTGAAATTCCTAACAACACTGGTAATATTGGTCGTCTAAGTCTTGCCGCTGGAGCTAAACTACATTTAGTAAAACCGTTTGGTTTTGAGCTTAGTGATAAACGTGTTAAACGAGCGGGATTGGATTACTGGAAACATGTTGATTTACATATTTATGAAGATAAAGATTCCTTTTTCAAACAGCATAAAGACAAGCATTTAGTATTTCTCTCTAGCCATGGAAAGAAGAGTTATACTGAGATTGAATTTGAAGATGATATATTCATAGTATTTGGAAAGGAGTCAGAAGGATTGGGAGCTGAGTTACTTGAAAAATACAAGGAAGATTTATTCAGTATCCCAATCATGAGTCCTCATGTGCGTAGTTTAAATTTAGCAAATGCTGTAAGTGTGGTTGTTTATTCTTGTATAAGAAACAAGGGGATTTAATATGTGGCCATCAGTACGTTTGCAGATAAGGGAAATAAAAAGCAGGCAATTTGAGGAGCGATTCAAATTGACGTATTTATGAATATGATTTTTGTGATAATAATATAAACTAAAGCGCAGGAAAGTCAACACCAAAGCCGTTCAGTGATTTAGAGACTCTGCGATTCCGCAGAAAAAGAGTTAGGATAATCAATGGTTGATGTCAAATACTAACGTCATCGTGAATGCACCCAAATTTTGTTGGTATTTTGAGATTTAAGTTAGATTTGCTAACATTGTACTTCTATTTAGAGAGCATAATCCTTTTACAATTTGCATTCCCCGCTGGAAATACTAGTAAATATTCACGATTATAAATTTAAAATGCAGCAATGCATATTTATCAATTATTAGAAAATCAAGAAAGAACTATGAAAACAAGTACCATTCAAATTTTAGCATTTGTATTTTTAATTTTTCCTAATTTAATTAGTCAGGATATTAATATCGATGTAGTCATCAATGTAAATACCGAAAACGAAGTTTACAAACTTCGAGATATTGTACAATCGATAATATCTGAACAAAGTGGGGGTTGTGCAGAGTATACCATCATGTCAAAAGCTGAAGAAGGGACTGCTGATATTATCCTTGAGTTATGGGAATCAAAAGAGTTTTTAAATCAAGGTATATTCAAAGAAACGAGGAAAAAAGAGACTACAGATGCCGCAGGAAAGAAAACTGTAAAGAGGCGTAAAGTAGCTGGTATATTGGTAAACGATGAAATAAAACTATATGCTAGAATGACTGAACGTGAAAGTGGATCTGTCATTGATTTATTTGTGCTAATGGGCGCACTTGGGCATGAGTATGATGTTGAGGAAGTCGCCAATAGTTGGACAAACGATATTAGCGAGCGCAGAAGAATAAAGGAGAATATATTATTCAATAATGATGATATTGTACAAGAGGGTAGAGCTGCGAACCTTCTTACCTTAAAAGATAAGCTTGCTAAGTCAATGAAATCATTAGTTAGTGATAATTTGGCAACTGAGGCGAAAATAGTTGGAATTGCAAAACAGAAAAAGGATAAAGTGAAAAAAGCGAACATTGAAAAGTGTGCTGATGTGGATATTTCAAAATATGGAACAATATATTTTGGTATACAAGAAGGAAGTGACTTTGAAGGTGAGCGCATCTATCGAGAAGTAGGATCATGCTACTTTGATCAAGATGAGTCGATAGTAGGTATTAGAAAAGGAGAAAAAGAATTGCTTCCTTTAATCAAATCTGGAGCAGAATTATACATTGCAGATGCTAATGCAATTGATCAGAGTAACCTATCAAAATTCAAAACTGAAGATTCCAAAGATATGGCTTTTGTCTTTTTCTATGACCCAACACATACTTATACTGAATTGGATAGGCTGCATATTGAGTTTATGTATCAGGCGAGCCTATTAGGTTACAGAGACGTAAGAGTCATTGCTAATGATGCAGTTACCGAATCTATTAATGAGGGCATGTCGAAAAGTATCTATTCATCGGCTAAAAGTGAAGATGATAAAATCGAATTAAATATTGATAATATTAAATCAACTAATACGATTTATGTGGGCTTATCAAATCCGCAAAAATATAAAGCAAGTTTGGCTAAATTATTTGGAGAAAAACCAGATGAAAATGCAAGATTTATGAGTTCTACTATCAAATATAAAGACGAATTAATTGAGATTGAAAAAAATGAGGAACGACAGCTTTTAAAGAAAAAATCAGGGTACTACTTTGATGATCATAAGGTTGATATAGCGGGCATCAGAGGGCTGGTAAATAATGGTGAGTTGAGAATATTAGGTGTTGAGGAAGAAAAGAAAGGAAAAGTCAAGAAAGTAGTAGTTACTAGCAATACACCATTGTCTAGAAAAGCAAAATATAATATCTATGATAAAAAAATCACTAAGAAAGCTAAACCTGTTTTGGAACTTAAGATTGATGAAATTTTAAATACTTACACCGCTATTGCGGAAGTGAAGAAAGGAGAAAAGAAGGTATTAGACTTACTTAAGGGCAAAAAGAAGTTAAGATCAGAAAAGGAGAGTTCTGGAAGAGGTATTCTTGGAGCACTTTCTGGCAGTTCGGATGGGATCAATAAATTAAAACTATACAGAACATACTACGAAAGGTTATAGTTCATACAATGCATAATATTGAAACCTAGTCTTGGTGCATGTCGAGTCTAGGTTTTTTTATGTGCCTAAATCACTCGAATGATAGAAATTTCATTTTCACTTAAGCTTTGTTTTGACTATATTGGTTCTTTGAAATAATTAATTCCCATTCAAATAAGAAATATAAATTACTATGAAAAATAATCCTACTAGAAGAGCTTTCTTAAAAAAAGCTTCAATTGCGGCTGCGGGTATCAGTATAGTTCCGCGGCATGTCCTTGGGGGTGTGGGATATGTAGCGCCAAGTGATCAAATCAGAATTGCGACAGTAGGTGCTGGAGGTAAAGGGCATAGTGATACATGGAGAGCTTCAGGAATGAAAAAGGCTGGTGGCAAAGCAACTGAACAGATTGTCGCACTATGTGATGTAGACATGAATACCGCAGCAGAAACCTTTGCTATGTTCCCTAAAGCAAAAAAATATAAGGATTACAGAAGAATGCTTGCTGAAATGGATAATGAAATCGATGCGGTGATCATAAGTACGCCGGATCATATGCATGCACCAGTAGGAATGGATGCCATTTCAAGGGGGAAGCATGTGTATATACAAAAGCCTCTTGCGCACGATGTTTATGAAGCACGTATGCTAACAGAGGCAGCAAGGAAACACAATGTTGTTACACAAATGGGGAACCAAGGAAGTTCATCTGATGATATTCGTCGTATAAGCGAATGGATTCAATCAGGAATCATAGGAGATGTGACGCAAGTACATGCATGGACAAATAGACCAGTGTGGGAGCAAGCGATGTATCGTCCTACTGAAAAAGTAGAGATCCCTAGTCATATTGAATGGGATCTGTTTTTAGGGAGTGCCCCAGAAAGACCATATCATCCAACATACCACCCGTTTGGGTGGAGAGGATGGTGGGACTTTGGTACCGGGGCACTAGGAGATATGGCATGTCATATCATTGATCCAGCTGTCCGAGCTCTAAAGTTGAAATATCCTACTCACGTACAAGCTTTTGCTCCGTTCAAAGTGAAAGATTGGAATAGAGTTAATTCTTTTGAGTCTCCACCACTTGCTACCATAGTTCATTATGATTTTGCAGCTAGAGAGAATATGCCTGAAGTTAGAATGAGCTGGTATGATGGGGGATTGATGCCACCAAGACCTGCCGAGTTGATGGATGATGAGCCAATGGGAAACTGGGATGGTGGTGTAATCTTCGAAGGCACAGCAGGTAAAATCATGTGTGATTGTTATGCTGCAAATCCAAGATTACTGCCACTTAAGCGCATGGATAGCTTTAAAGAACCTGAACAAACTTTAGCTAGGGTGAAAAATGAAAACCACCAGCAAAATTGGATTTCAGCCATAAGGGGAGATGAGGAAGCAAGTTCTTCATTCGATTATGCAGGGCCACTTACAGAAATCGTACTGATGGGTAATCTGGCAATCAGATCTCTCTATGCTCAAGAAGAAAGAGATGACCGGGGCAAAAAATATATGGCGTATACAGGGACTGGGATAAGACTCGCTTGGGATGGTGAAGCTATGAATATTACTAATTATGACCCTGCGAATCAATTTGTGAAAAGAGAATATCGGGATGGATTTGGTTTGAAAATTTAAGTAATGGAATTTGCGGTCTACACTATATCGATTTCTGGAGTTTTTAAGAAAACTTATGAGATATTTCAAGGCGAAAACTCTATGTATAGTGTAGAAAGTGAATCGTTTTGGAGCTCGAAAGAGATGGTCTTTCGAGATCATAACGACAATGCGGTCTTATTACTTAACCGCGTTTCATCTTTTTTGAAAACAGAATTTGTAATATCTGATTTAGAAAAAGACATTGCAACAGTTACTAAGGAAGGGTTTGGGATATCATTCTATTCTGAAAGTATCTATGGCAATCATTTACTTAAGGGAAAAAGCTTCAATACTGATTTTACGGTTTATGATGGAGATAATGAGATCGCAAAAGTCTCACGCAAAACTTTCAGGTCAAAAGACAAATATGGTGTCGCTATAAAAAAGGGACAAGATGAAAAGTATATTTTGGCATTGACCATAGCAATCGAGGTTGTGATTCAAATGCAACAAAATGGATAGCGGGCCAAGATTGGAAAAATGGAGATCCTAAGAAATTATTTGGTTGTATCAGACCTCCATCATTTCTCTTTTTACAGTAAGGACACATCTTACTAATCGTATCCTGGATAGGTTTCTATCAACTACTATTTTAATTCACCTTTCCCGGCAAGCATCCAACCTAGTATACCCATTGGGAAATAAGCGATCAATAAATCAATTATGGAAAACATCCAAAATTCTGGAATCATAATTGCCATCAAAAGTCCACCGATTAAGAAAAGTCCCGCGATAATATAAGCAAGAGTCTTCTGTTTTGAAATCCCTAATTTGACGGCAACAAATGCACCCGCTAATGTTCCTAGAGCATGAGCTAGCAGAGGAATGATAAAGTGTTTCCATCCATACAGATCAATATTTGCCTTTATACTCTCAATATCGTTAGGATCTACACCATCTGGAGCTGATATTAGGTTAGGGCCAAGGGTTATAATACCAGAATTGACAATTCCGCCGATGACCAATCCAGCCAATACTGCAAGGATGTTTCTTAATAGTGGTGACATAAAGTTTGTTTTAGTTAGTCTAAAGTAATGAAAATGTTTCGAAGACCACCAAAATCTACATATCTAATAATTCAGTTCTCCTTTATTTTATCAGCCAATACAAGAAAAAATAGCCAAGCTCAGTCAAGAGCTCAGCTATTCTGAATCTATTTATCTAGGTTTTATGATAGTGATTATTCAATGATGATCACTTGCTTTTTCATGGTAACGCCTTCTTTTTGGATTTCTATGAAGTAGTTACCTGCTGATAGTTCTCCTGTTTTTAGTTTTGTGCTTTTAACACTTGCATTTTTAGTTTTTACTTTATTTCCATTTGCATTATATAAAGTAATCGTTCCACCTACCATTCCTTCGGGTATTTCTATAGTGAATTCTGAGTTCGCAGAGGCAGGATTAGGATATACCCTAACTTCGTTCGGCTTGAATTCTCCTATTCTCTTAAGGGGTTCGAAAACATCATTATCCATCTTTCCTACAAATTCAGCGATTTTATTAAGATCCATTTCTCCCACTAGGGACAATGCCATAAATTCACCATCAACTACTCCTAAACCTACTATTTCATATACAATATCATTTTCTTCATCTACGAATATTGCGAATTTAGTTCCATCGTCTCTTACTCTCATCAACTCATCATATTTTCCAGAAATACTTTTCATTCCTTTTTTATATTCTTTTTGAGCAACATCTTTATTTGGTACTTTGATAAGAGAAAATGACTCTATTTTAGAAGCAAACTCAGAAAGTTCTTTTACTTCAGCATCGTCTATACCATTAGCAATAGTAGAGGCAAAATCAAACATTTTACCAGATACGTATACATGTGTTACATCATCTTGGTCAAGATACTGTGAGTATTCTCTTTCAATAATTCCTTGTGCAAATGCAGAACTAGAAAATACTGTTAAAACGAAAGCGTAAATTAAATTTTTCATGTGGTATTATTTTTTGATTGTGATTAATATCGTAGTGTGCGTTTTCGATATATACCCCATTGACGGACATCCTTAAAAGAATGTTACAGTGAGGTTAAGAAAAAGTTAGAGCTTGTCGACGAATGAATCATTTTAACCTACCAATAAAGCAATTTCAAAGGTCGAATTGGAAGTTTTGAATGATTTGAACATTAGCGTACCTACAGTGATTATAAGGCTTCATGGAAATTTTTATAAAATACCAGTGCGAGGTCAAAGATATGTCGTAGCATACCATATCAAGTAAAAAGGCAAGATCTGCTATCTGCGTGTCATTCGAGTTGAAACAACCAACAACCAAAACCAACAACTAACACCCAACAACTAAATCCTTCTGCTTCCTCCATGCTAAATAACCTGCAACACCAAAAACTATATAGATCACCATCATTCCAACAAATAACCACCACCCTTTGATGCTATACATATAGATACAGCCAATATCAGCTATGACAAGATAGATCCAACTACTCAGTTTGCGCTCGATCAACATAACTGTACCAATAATTAGAAAGACTGTCGTAAATGCATCCAACAAAGGTTGATCAATAATTTCAATAAATTGAGATGACCAGTACAGTAAATAGGCGACAGTACTACCTGCAGATATTGTTAAAAGATGAGAGGTAAATGGATACTCGGTGATTGGTAATTCAGAACTATCTGTACCACCATATTTCCATCTATAAATACCTATGATAGACATAATGATATAAAACACCTGTAATGCGGTGTCAAAAATGTAGTGCCCTCCATAAGAAACAAAAGCCCATATGCTGCTACCTACGATACCATAGATGAAACATATGGGCTTATTCTTAATGGCATAATACAAGTATATGAGAGAGAATATTGTCGCTCCCCATTCTATGTACGCCATTTATTTGGTCTTTTTCAAAGCTTCTACAAGATTTGAAGAGAATTTGATCTCAGTGACAATACTTTCTGTATTAGATATAATATCTATTGTTTTTTCGGATTCTCCAAGTTTTTGAGTGCTTGTATCATACGTGGCTTTAATAACACCCATTTCTCCTGGTTTGATTGCCTCTTTTGGCCATTCGATGTTAGTACATTTACATGCAGTTACAACCTCAATAATCAAATCAGAATCCCCAATGTTGGTAAAATGAAACTCCATATCTTTGGTGTCTCCTTTTACTAAAGTACCAATCGAAATACTGTCCCTAACAAATGAGAAAATAGGATGATCTTCTTCAAATGATTGCGCGCCACCACCAGTTGATGCTCCAGAAGTTTTACGTTTGGTTACCTGCTTCTTAATCTCAATAGTTTGAGGTCCAGCTATAATTTTAAACTCTGATCTACGATTCACTCGATGCTCTGTATCACTGCACCTTACACCTTCTACACAGTGGTTAGTAATCTGAGTCTCACCATAACCTACAGCTTTGATTCTTGCGGAGGCTACTCCTTGTTCTACCAACCAAGCCTTAGTTGATGTTGCTCTTCGTTGTGATAATGTCTTATTGTAGGCAGTTTTACCTTGTGCATCTGTGTGTGATGATAGTTCGATTACCATGTCTGGATATTGATCCATCAATGATTTTAGGTAAGCAAGATCTTCTTCAGCATCAGGCAAAATCTCTGCTTCATCTAAATCAAAATAGATCTTATTCAGTCTAATCGGCTCATTGGCAGATACTGTTTCCGTTTCTTCTCCAGCATTTGGATCTTCTACTACGGGCATCGGTTGCAATGTTACACTCTTTTTGACCGTATATGAGTCCAAAAGACCTACTGTGTTGAATGATACTGTTGTATCAGGATAGTAACCTTCTTTAGAAACTACTACCCTATATTTATGATCTGCATCTAGCAAAAAACTGAAATCATTGCCGATTACGTTTGTTTTACTTTGTAATGAATTATCGTCATCCACAGAAAGATCTATTACCTCTACAGTTGCTTCTTTGAGTGGTCCAGTTGGATCGTTTATTAACATGGCCAAATCTATAACGATTTCTCTCATTTGTAATTTGTAGATGTCATCACAGCATGTATCACTTCCTTTGAGTTTTCTTTTGTCTTTATCAGGTCTGTTTGATACCATAAATCCAGAAGAGCCATCAGCTGTAAATCTAAGATACATGTCATCTTGTGGAGAATTGTAATTATAACCCATGTTGGTGACATCCTCGAATGCGGCACCGTTCCATGATGCGTACCATATATCATGTCCACCAAAACCAGGTCTACCGTTTGTACTAAAATATATAGTTCCATTTTGGTGAAATGGCGTGATGTCATCTTTTGCCGTATTTATGGACGGACCTAAGTTGACAGGTGATGAATAGGTATCACCATTGATGGTAGAATAGTAGAGGTCTAAACCTCCATAACCACCATCCATATCTGACACAAAAAACAATACTTTGTTTCCGAATAACTCTCCTTCGTTAGGGTGCATCGCTAAAAAATCTCCATTTATCGCTTCTAGTTCGTTCGGTCCAGCCCATCCACTATCTGTTTTGAAAGAAGTATAAATTGTAGACTCTTCTATTTCATTTACATCTAATTTTGCACGAGTGAAATACATGATTTTTCCATCTCCAGAGAAAGCGACACCTGCGCTATTATAGCCTTCTCTATTTATTTTTTTATTTAGTGCTTTTGGTTTTTCGTAGTTTCCTTCTTTATCTCTTACAGATGTGAATATTTTAGCTTCATATCCATCTTCCTCTTCTTCCGGAATAATTACTGTTTTTCTATTAAATGATGAAAAGTAAAGTGTACCATCATTGTACCGAGATGGACTATTTTCTCCACTACCAGAATTGATATCTTTTCCGCCAAACTCAATCACCGCTTCTAGGTTTTGAGCATATGTGTCCATATTTTCAATTCCTTTTAGCTCAAAGAGGGCTTCGTTCTTCACCGTATCGTTTTCAGTAGTAGACGCTACAACACGGAACTCATCTAATGCTTCTTTGTACTTACCTTGGTACTTAAGGGATTTAGCAAGGTCTATTCTTAAGAACTCATAGACCCCATCTTTATCATTTTTGAGAGCTCTATCATATGATCTTTCTGCTTTCTTATAGTCGCGCAGCCTCATGTAAAGATCACCGACCACTACTTTTAGATCCTTATCTCTGCTTTCCTTGTATGCCTTTTCGAACCATTCGATGGCATTGGCATAATCTTTTTTATCAGCTGACTCTTCCGCTACCTCTATCATCGTTTCGTAGGTAGTTGAAGTTACAGGCTGAGCTTCCATGCAAATGATTCCTAGGAATAATAATAAAGTTGTGAGTATCGATTTAGTATATGTCATATGTATTTTTGTTCTTTGTTTTTGTCAATTGGCCTTTTCAAATAGATAACCGTAAGAATTATTTATTTATTACAAACGAGGACAGTAGATAATTGGTTTCGGCTTTGGTTTTTTGTATATTTTACCTATATATGATACGGCAAGTTCGACTCCTCCTTGTCCGCTACTACCGGTAGATGCAGAACTAATGTCAATATCATATGCTAGGCCTACTCGTATGTCTTTTATAGTAGCACCTAAGAAAATCAAACCTGCGCGTACATTCCTCAATCCCATTCCTGCATGCAGAGTAAGAGCATTTTCTGGCTTCATTTTATAGTTCATGATAGAATTTACATTTACGGCACTTGCTTTTTTATTTGTATAGTAATAAAGTCCAGAAGTCAGTGATGCACGCTTTGTGATTTCGAATTCATATGATGAAAAAGCATTGATACCAATTCCTTTTTTGTCGGTTCCGCTTGGTATATTACCGCCACCTGCGGACATTAAATTTGCAGCCCTATTGGGGTTGAGTAGACCTTCAACACCAATTCCTACTTTAAAGTCAGCACCAGATTTTGGGTTTTTAGTATTGTATAAAACGCCTACTGAAAGGTCACTAAGGCTTCCTCCAGATTGGTCATCAGGATTTCCTGTTGATTTTAATGCCTCTGCTTGATCAGATAACGATTTAGTAGCTAAAAAAGATCCAAATGCATTGTCTTCCAGTACGTTGCCTTTGTAGGTGTAACCACCAGTACCATACTGGGCCCCAATTGACAATATTTGAGTTTGCTTTTTATCCAAAGAAAGATGATAAGCTGCACCTAAACCATAGAAATTTAGTTTTTGTCCTGCACTACCTGCAGTCGCGGATTCCAATCTAAGCCCTATTCCTACCCAGTCCTGCTTTCTGATTCCTCTTATAACCGGAGCATCCACATTCAGACTGAATCCATTAAATGCCTTATCTGCTACACTCCAGTATTGAGACCTATACACTCCATTGATCCTGTACGAGCCGTTGAAAGCCCCAGCTAGTGCAGGATTAACTCCAAGCGGAGAATGAAAATACTGAGTATAATGAAAATCCTGAGCAAAAGTGCTTACAGAAAATGCCATTGATAATAATCCAACAAGAATAAAATTCTTAAAATGCATATATTGCTTTTATACGTTTAGAAGATTGATTTGAAATGAATTTCGTTGCATTTCCCAATCAAAAAGCAAGATAATGCTATTTTTTAATATGTTGAAATATCTTCATCTATTGTAACGACAAAATGGGTAAATAAGCGAAAATTGACGAAACTAAAATAGATCTAATCGCTTTCAGTGATGTGAATTATAAGATCTAGCACAATAAAATTAGATCTGAGCACTTTATACGACATTATCTATCATAGCTTTTATTAAATTTGCAAATGCAATCCATCAATTTAGAAAGAATTTATTTGCCCTTAATAGTGACTTTAATGATGCTATTACCGAGTTATGGACAAAGCACTATTTCTCAGAAAAAGTCTTCCTTTTTTGCTCCATCAGATACATTTAATCAAAAGAGATTTAATTATGCTCTGGGTTTCTCAACCGCTACCTACACTGGCTTTTCTGTAGGGTTGTATCATACATGGTACAAGCAATTTGAACAAGAGCAATTCCATACATTCAATGACTGGGGAGAGTGGAATAACATGGATAAAGTAGGGCATCTTTATACAGCATATTTTCAAGGGGTATTGTGCTACAAAGGGGCGAAATGGACAGGGCTTTCAGACAATAAATCGATTATGGTTGGTGTCATTTGTGGAGGATTGTTTCAGACCACTCTTGAGGTGATGGATGCGTTCTCATCCGAATGGGGTTTTTCTATGGTAGATATGGGTGCTAATATATCAGGAATAGGACTTTTTGCCCTGCAACAAAAATATTGGGGAGAACAAAGAATAATGATAAAAGTCTCTTCTTTTCCGAGAAATTACGATGACTTCTCTATTGTTGGGAGCAATGGCACAACGGTAAGCCTGCACGAAAGAGCTGATAATCTTTTTGGGTCTTCTTTTGCAGAAAAATACCTAAAAGATTATAACGCACAAGCCTACTGGGCAAGCATAAATGTGAATAGCTTTCTACCCAAAAATAATAAATGGCCAGATTGGTTAAATATTGCATTAGGATATGGTGCAGATAATATGTTTGGCGGATTCAAAAATGAATGGGAGACAGATGGTGAACGGTTTGTTTTGGCGGAAGATGCCTATCCTAGAGTTCATCAATATTATCTTGGATTAGACTTTGATTTTACTAAAATAAAGACAAAAAACCACTTCCTCAAAGGACTATTTTCTATCTTTAATATTTTCAAAGCACCTTCTCCAGCCCTAGAAATTAATAGTAAGGGGGAAGTAAGTTTTCATATTTTTAGGTGATCTTAAGAGTTGAGGTTAAAACATAACTATGAACATTAAAAGCATAATTGAGCCATCACTAGGCATCAAAGCATTGGCTCTTGTCGCAATTGTTTTTGGATGTGCTTTGTTGGGTTCTGCGCTATTACTAGGGTTGGCATATCTAGGTGGTATGGACTTGAGTGCTGGTATGGATGTTTTTAATGCTGTGACTGATTCTTCCCTTAGATCTTATATAAAAGCAGGAATTGGTTTGAATCATTTGGCTATGTTTTCTCTTAGTGCATTGATATTTGCCTATTGGATAAGAAAAGAAGGTTGGAAGTCATATTTTGATACTTTATCAGTCGATTTTGATCTGCTTTTTAAGTTTGTTATTGTACTTTTCCTTGCTTATCCGCTTATTGCTGTTTCAGCCCTAGCCTTAGAGCAAATAGATCTTCCCGAATGGATGGTTTCCATAGATGAAGAAAGCATTGATTCATTGATGAAAATGTTGCAAATGGATGGAATAGGGGATTTAATTATCAATCTTATCATAATTGCCTTAATACCTGCAATAGGTGAAGAACTCTTATTTCGGGGAGTCATCCAAAGAGAATTGGTCAAAAAAATGAAAAATCCTCATATAGCCATCTTTTTAGCATCAGCTATCTTTAGTGGGTTTCATATGCAGATACAGGGTTTTTTACCCAAGTTAATCATCGGGCTAGTGCTCGGATATGCATATTATTGGACGAAGTCAATTTGGTATCCAATGTTCATTCATTTTGTGAACAATGGACTACAGACACTGCTATTATTTTTTATGGGAGATAAACTAGAAGCGACTCAAAAGACAGCTGAAAAACCAGAAATTTTGTATTTAATTATTGGAGTCATTATTTCTTGTTTTCTTTGCTATAGATTAGCCAAGCACATCAAAACACAAATTGACGAAAAGAACATCGAATATACATGAGTGAAATAGTACCTGAAGATAAAGCATCAAAATCAAGAAGGAAGGTGAACATGCCAAGGGTTACTACTGCTATTATTATAGTGGCAGCAATACTTTTGTCTATTTACAATGGAGCTTTTGGGATGTCGATTTTATTCGTGATAATTGTTATATTTGGTGGGTACGAATTGAGTAAAATTCTGGATAAACCTAGGACAAGTATAGGTTCTTATATTCATATTGCACTAGCAGCTGCACCCATGTTGTATTTTAGATCAGGCTTTGCAACATACAATGTATACACAATTGGCGTTTTTATTTCGTGCATATTGATGGTCTTCTTAATTATCAATCTTTGGATGAAACCGATAGCATACGAGAAGTTCAAGTACATATTTACTTTCTTCTATTGGGGGCTTCCATTTGGGTTATCAACCTACCTATTATTCCATACAAATAAGGACGTAAAAATGATGTTTTTTGGCATTATCATACTTCTCTGGACAAGCGATACTATGGCCTATTTCACTGGTAAAGCCATCGGTAAGATCAAGCTGTTCCCATCCGTCTCTCCGGGGAAAACTAGGGAGGGTAGCCTTGGCGCAGGATTCTTTAGTGTCTTAGTTGGAATTGGCCTGGCATATGTAATAGATGGTAACATCACTAAATGGATAGTAATCGCCATCACAGTATGGATTATTGGTACGCTAGGAGACCTAGTAGAATCAAAAATGAAACGTGTCCAAAAAATAAAAGACAGCGGCAGTATCCTCCCTGGACACGGCGGCTTCCTTGATCGATTTGACAGTCTTGTTATGGTGATTCCATTTCTACTAGTTTTTGATTATTTTTTCTAACAGAAGTAAGTTTGAAGTGCCTTTTCAGGTGTTACCCGTTCTAATCAGCAATTAGATTTTTAGTAAATATTTAGTTTAATTTATGCTAAGAAGCCTTAATCGTCTGAACGCAGTGAGTTTTGTGGGTTTGTAATTCTATTGAAAATTTGGGTTAAGAAAATGTTCAAATCTTAATGTTTTCGATGAATGCCATTAGGGACTTGAATTCTTTATTATAAGAGATGGCTTTCGTAGAAAACACTCGTCGTTTCTTTTTCAAGGAGTACACTCTAAGAATTGGATGTTTTCTATTTTTCTAGGATTGAACTTTCAATTTAGTT
>CAXBGT010000093.1:0-20564 GCA_963975265.1 uncultured Saprospirales bacterium | reverse complement strand
CGTAAGATCGCTGGAAGTACCTTTGTCATCTGAGAGATGCTCTTGAAGTTCCTTCAGAGATGGACAGTATTTTACTTATTTCTTTGTGTGAATACCCCTCAACTACATGCATATTAAACACTACATACAAGGCCTTAGGTAACTCAGTCAATAAACTTAATATTTCTTCTTTCCCCAATGTGCTGTAAACATCAGGAATCTCGCTGTGCTGACTACTATCGTGCAGCATGGTTGGTTCGAAATGAAGTTTGTAGTTCTTCTTTTGAAAAGTAATTGTACAATTAACTGCAATCCTTTTCATCCACCCTTCAAATGACCCCTTTCCACTATAGCTATTTATATACTTAAATATATTGATAAAGGATTCTTGCAAAGCATCGTTAGCCGATTCAGAATCCCTAGAATATCTTCTACATATCGCCAAAAGCCTGGGAGCATAATTGCGCACCAGACGTTCTTGGCAATTTTTTTTACCATTCTTACAACCTTCTATGATCGTATTGAGCTCCAACTGTATTATTCGTATTATTCAGGTTAACAATCTATTCTATTATCACTTCTTCATGTGCTATATAACAGCCCGTATTCACATCCGTGACTATCACAATATAATTTCCAGCTGCCAATTCTATTTGTTCGTTTGTATTTGTAACATCAGTTCCAGTCAATTTATCCTTAATTAATATTTCTCCAGTAACACAACCTCCAGTACAATCCTGATTGTTGTCTAAGAAGACATTTATGAAGCCATCATTACACGAGCTGCAACTTGTGTTTTCTATATTTTGAATTAGAAGACCTTCAAAATGAGGTAGTTCAATAAGTTCTTTATTATCACATCCAGCATTTAGATCTTCAGCTCCAAAATAGTACCTGTATCCACTTTCTAAAATTGGAACAACAACTTGTCCTCCTCCATTTATAAGATCAAAACGATCTTCAGTACCAATTGATTCATAAAAGTATTGGTAATCAGGATTTAATGCATTGAAAAGAATTAATTTTTCTTCACAATCAAAATTTGGGTCTAATTCAACTACTGTTCCTACATTGCTTACAGTTATTGATATGGATCTTAAGCAACCGTTTTGATCCGTAACCGACACGTCATATTTACCTGGGCTAAAAATATTAAGATCAGCTTCATCAGATTGCCCTCCGTTCCATTGCCAGTTATACGTAAATGGACCGTAGCCACTAATTTCACCAAGAGTTATTGTAGAAAAATCACAAAACTTTAAAACCTCAGAACCTAATGAAGTAGTTACATCATATACTTCTACTTCTGTATATAGCTCACATTCGTTGACGTCTGTAATAGTCAATTGATATAAGCCTGGCCAAACACTTGAAGGATTGGGAATTGAAGCATTAAATCCATTATCACTAAACCATCTATATCCGTAAGGCTCTACCCCGCCAAGAACAGATACATTAAGCACTCCTCCATTCTGTGTACATGCAGTATTATATGAAGATATATCTACCAATTCAAGTCTTGTATATCCTGGTACAATTTCACAATGAACGACAATGCATCCTGTAGAAAGGTCTGTTACTGTCACACAAGATTCGATTCCAGTACCTAATGATGCATTGGCAGCTCCTGATCCACCGTCAACCCATTTGTAACTATACTGACCTGATCCACCATCAATCGCAGCTTTAATTACATCATAATCTCCAGTTTCACAATAGTCTATTTTTTCATATAAAAAAGACACTGTGTAGTCACAAGCAGACTCACAAATTTCTAATTTTAGTTCTAGCATATTGGTGGCACTCACTTCTAATATTGGTGAAATATTATTCCCTTTCAAAGCTATCACTTCAAACACTTGCTCCTCATTGCATATTATATCACCTAGATTTAAATTAAAGGCTCCACTTCCATCTGTTACTTGTATTTGTGTATTTCCTTCACTTCTAATAATAATGACTGCATCTGAAACAGGCTCATTGCTACACAATACATTTCCTGACCTTATATCTTGCTGAGTTTCTATAGTAATATCACCTCCATTAATAGGTTGATCAAATGGCCCAATGGAAACATTTTTCAAAACTTCATTGCACAGCGGATGAATTATCTGAAGATCTAAATCCTCGCCCCTAGGTAATTTCGAGCATATATATCCATCATTATCCGAGATTCCAGTTCCGCATAATTTGTTGTTTATGTATACATTGAACTTAAAATTCCTAGCCGGAAGGTCTGCTTCCGTTATCAATCTTGCACAGTAATGAGTTATTGAAAATGGCTCGGCAAACATATAATTTCCAACCTCCGGCACTTTGATTATATAGTACACTCCACTTTTTTGAGCTAATCCAACTTCATTCCAATATCCAGTAGAAGCATCATACTTCCAAACATTAATTTCTTCTTTTGCAACAGGTAATTGACTTTGATCTATCGGGAATTTTATGGTGAATGTTTGCTCAGATTTAATTTTTAAATTTGCTCCTGATGTAGTTTGTAATGCTATGAATGTAGAACCAAAAGATCCTAACACTGTGTTTTTACCCTCATCATCAACTCCAATCAAACCTCCCTTTAGTTCATCATTAAACGATGGTTCTACAGGATAACTGCTTTTAATATCAGCTTCTACTAATCCATTATAAGCTGATCCACTCTGCTGTACTATAGAATTTGCACTAAAAGTTACTAACCCATTAGCTCCAAAGTCTACAATGCCACCTGCTTCACTATTAAAAGATCCAGTAACGTCGGATTTTAACAGCTTCAACCTTGCTGTCCCTGCCCCATTATCATTAGGATAAATAAAATCAGAACCCTCAATGTATCCATCTTTTGTAACGATTACGAGAGTTCCTTGACCATCCAACTTAACATCTGAGAGTTGAAAAACCCCATATTCATTTGTCGTGGTCGAAGAACTATAAATTGATACCGCAGCATTAGCTATCGGCTGATTGTTTTCACCATAGACATAACCTATTAATGTGCCATCAATCTCAGGAAACGTATAAGGCACTGTAATTTGAGTTGTTGTTTCAGAATTCAATGTATCGTCATTCACATCCTTATGGCAGGATGCAAATAGCATGACAACTATAAATAGATATAATAATTTCATCCTCATTTCTCGATTTTTCTTACTTAAGTAAATACGTAGTCAACAACTGACATATCAACTTTGTGATAGGAAATCAAAAAACGCTGCTCCATTTAAGAAAAAGAAAAAATTGGTTAAAAGATCAAACTATAAGCTGTCAAATATATCATCAGGGTATCCTAAGTCAGTTGGGGAGTCACCTTCAGCAACATCTGTCATTTCAAAAGAAAGCGCTGTACTTTTATGAGAAATTGCCACTTTGGCTCCACCTTTGAGTGTTTTCCACCCTTCCCATGTCACATGCATACCCTGGATGGGAATAAATGTCCACATTTTGAATCCAGTTGGTATATTTTGATTATCCAATAACCAAAGATAGGAGTCACCAGGAGTGACACCACCAGACTCGTATGTAATCATAAGTCCTTTTTCGTCGCCTTCTGTTTCAACAATAGATCGGCTCGTCCCAGGATCAAACACCTTAAAAGGAGCAAACATCCAGAAAGAATCATTACACCAATGACTCCAAGCTTCTTGGATAAGTTCATCTTTTCTATCGCCATCAACTTGATTTTCGTCTTGAAATGCAACACCAGTTACCTCATCCAAATTCAAGACAACTCTGTTGTTGCCCCATTTCACCAATGCATTATTACCTTGTTTATCCCAAAGGAATTGATGCCCACGCATAAATTCCCATTTCAAATATTTCAAAGAATCCCATGCAGGCTTGTTTAATGCAGCAAGCATTTCATTAGCTACCGCATCTGCATCAGAATTAGCAATCTCAGCAGGTTTATCTTCACTAACTACTTTTATAGCTATAAATCCGACTAGGACAAGTGAAAGAATTGCAATTAATAACCACTTAATAATTTTAAAAAATATCTTCATTTTAACTGTTTTGATATTGTGTATTATCTATAGTATAAACTTAATGCTATTTTATATTATATGTTCAATAAGACAACATCTTAATAAAAATAGGCTCAGTAGTATCTTTTTTGCATTTTTGCGCCCCATATCGGGTAAGTCTATCGTTATGAATAGAATTCTCAAGACTTGTTTTGAGATGGACGCAAATGAAAAAACTAAGCATGACAAAATATTTATATCTTCTCTTTATCTGTGTAGTATTTGCCAACTGTACACTTACTGATAATGACCAACCACTGCCTGCGTACTTGGAAATTACTGACGTTAATATTTCAACTAATCAATTTCAGGGAGATCCAACTCATAAAATATCTGATGTGTGGGCATATGCAGATAATCAATTGCTTGGTGTATTCGAATTGCCATGTAAGATTCCAATATTGACTAATGGCGAAAGTACAGAGTTTCTCATTTTTCCAGGTTTTAGAAATAATGGAGAAAGATCTAGGTCTTTCACATACAATGTAATGGACCAACTGAAATTCACAGAAACATTGGCTCCAGGGGATGTAATTCAAAAATCTCTAACATTCTCATATAAAGCTGAAGCTAAGTTTGACTTCATTGAAGGTTTTGAAGGTGGATCTCATATTTTCACAAGAGATCTCGACGATGATGAAAGTACTAGAATTATAGCAACTACTGAAGACAAGAAATCTGGAGCCCAATCTGGCAAAATATTATTAACAGAAGAAAATTCAAATATTTCTGTAGCTAGTATATTTGACTATAATAGAATTGACAATGCCGGTTTAGATTCCTATTTTGAAATGGATTATAAAAATGACATTCCATTTTTTGTAGGGGCGTTATATCAGCAGGAAGGTAAATTAGTCTCTCAACCATTAATCCTTCTAAATCCATCAGAGGAATGGAACAAAATCTATATTGATTTCACTTCAATCCTTTCAAGTCCATTATTAGATAAATACACAGTTTATATCACAACAGACTTAGAAACTTTATCAGGAAGTACTGGAACAATATATCTTGATAATCTAAAGTTCGTTCACTTGTAGTCAAATTTATGCAGAACAGAAGGAAACCAGCCTTATACTTTTACATATTTGCCGATTACCTATCAGCAATGCTTGCGTGGTTTCTGTTTTTCACCTATAGGAAACGATTAGAGGCGTGGCCATTTACAATGGATGATGTTTTTTCGGATAGAAACCTATATCATGGATTGTTATTTGTTCCCATTATTTGGATATTAATCTATTCCGTTTTTGGAAAGTATAGTGACATATATAAGTTCTCTCGGCTAGCAACTCTGAGGAGAACTCTGATCATCTCATTTATGAGCAGTTTAGTGCTCTTTTTTACCTTATTATTGGATGATACGGTTTTGCAATACACAACATACTTTTGCAACTTCATCACATTGTTTTTACTGCATTTTTTCATCACAGCGGTAGGCCGAATGCTCATCCTCAATCGTGCAAAAAGAAAAGTAAAAGAAGGAAGAATAACTTATAATTCATTGATCATAGGTGGAGATAAAAATGCGGTAGATTTATATGAAGAAATAACTAACCGACCTTATGGTCTGGGGTTCAAGTTTGTTGGCTTTATTGACTCTAATGGATCGAGCGAAAATTTGCTGGCCAGTGCGATCCCCAACTTAGGCACAATAAGCCAACTTGCAGAAGTCATAGAAAGTCACAATATTGAAGAAGTCATTGTTGCAGTGGAGACCTCAGAGCACGATAGACTCAAAGACATATTTGACATCCTGTATGATTACAGCGACAAGATCGACATCAAAGTAATACCAGACATGTATGACATCATGCTAGGAAGCGTCAAGATGAATCACCTTTTTGGTGCTGTATTAATACAAATAGAACAGCAGTTAATGCCCAATTGGCAAAAGGTAGTTAAACGTATCATAGATGTAACTGCATCAATTTTGGCTCTATTTTTTCTATCTCCATTGTTACTGTTCATTGTTATAAAAGTTCGTCTTTCATCACCAGGGCCAATATTCTACAAACAGGAACGAATCGGATTAAATGGCATCCCTTTTCTAATCATTAAATTTAGATCAATGAGAGTAGATGCTGAAGACTCCGGTCCACAATTAAGCTCTGACACAGATAAAAGAATGACTCCGTGGGGAGCTATAATGAGGAAATATAGATTAGATGAGATACCACAATTTTGGAATGTAATCATAGGTGAAATGTCATTGGTTGGACCTAGACCAGAAAGACAGTTTTATATTGATCAGATTGTAAAGAGAGCTCCTCATTACAAACATCTATTAAAAGTAAGACCTGGAATCACAAGCTGGGGGCAAGTGAAATATGGATATGCTAGTAATATTGATGAAATGGTACAACGACTTAAGTTTGACATCTTATATATTGAAAACATGTCATTATCTCTTGATGTAAAAATCCTGTTTTACACCTGCCTTGTCTTAATCCAAGGAAAAGGAAAATAGTACTATCCTCTTTTATTGTTGTCCCGTACGGTGTCTATCATTTTTGGATTAAAATCAAATTCCAATTGATTATCTTTTCGCTCACTGTTCAATGTGCTTAGACCGATACCCAATAAACGGATTGGCTTCATTTCAACTTCTAATTCCCTTAATATATCGTTCGATAAGTCTTTAATAATAGCTTCATTATTGAAATATCCCCCAAGAGTTCTGCTGCGTGTAAATGTTGTAAAATCACTAAATCTATATTTTAGATTTAGTGTCTTACCTTTGATATCATATTTCTCACAGTTGGTAACAAGCTTCTTAATCAGGTCAGACAATGCTCTTTTGACCTGAATGATAGTTTCTAGATCCTCGTTGTAGGTGGTTTCACAAGAGATTGATTTTCTAATTCTGTTAGGCTTGACCTGTCGTTTGTCTATACCCCTTACTACGTCATATAAATATAAACCAAACTTCCCAAAACGCTGTGCCAATTCTAAGCGAGAGTATCTAAGCAAATCGCCACCTTTTGCGATTCCCATGTTTTTCATTTTCTCTGCGGTAGCTTTACCTACTCCAAAAAATCTATTTATTTCTAAAACTTCTAAAAAAGGTAATGCCTGTTCGGGAAGGATTACAGCTAGCCCATCAGGTTTTCTTAGATCTGAAGCTACTTTTGCTAAAAACTTATTAACACTGACTCCCGCAGAAGCTGTCAGTTTCGTTTTCTCCTTGATTTTTATTTTGATTTCACTTGCTATTTTGATAGCGGAAGGTTCATTAAATTTATTGTTTGTAACATCTAAGAAGGCCTCGTCAAGTGATAATGGCTCTACAAGGTCTGTATACTCTTTAAATATTATGCGAATTTCTTTTGAGACTTCCTTGTAAACGTCAAATCTATGCGGGACAAATACGATATGTGGACATTTCTGATAAGCTAATCGGCTAGACATCGCTGATCGGACTCCAAACTTTCTAGCTTCATAACTAGCTGCAGCGACAACTCCTCTTTCCCTTGAACCACCGACAGCCACAGGCTTACCTTGTAATTCAGGATTGTCTCTTTGTTCTACCGAGGCAAAAAAAGCGTCCATATCGATGTGAATGATCTTGCGCTCCAATTATGGTGTTTATATTTTTACAAACTTAGAAGTTGCCTTAACGAAACCATTAGCATCTATTAGCTGGATAAGATAGAATCCTCTACTTAGGTGTCCGACATTGACCGCAATGCCACTATGAATGTCCATTGTATTTCCCGAATCAACTAAATGTCCAGATAAATTCACAATTGAATAAGTAAGAAAAACTCCCTCATGATCATCAAAATACAGTTTGTCTAAAGTCGGATTAGGTATGGCTAAAAGACTATTTATATGAGTTTCATTAGTGTTTACAGCAGTACATTCGATTCCAATATCACTACAGTATAATCGAGCCAGTCTGCAATCAAGAATGAAAGGATTCTTCTTGCCTTCTTGATAGATGGCAATTTTATTATTTCTATTCCATTCCTTTTGATCGACTGGATCTTGGTAATGCCAGTTGCACATGCCCTCTCTTTGCAATTCGAAAAAATTAGGAGCTTCATTATCTGCTTGAGATTGATACATTGTATAGAAATAGAAGTACGCTCTAGCAACATCTCCCTTATGACGTTCTCTTGGTTCGAAGCCTTCGTTAGTCAACAATTCACTATATAATTCAATGTTTTGACTTGGAATATTCGTGATTATTTCGTCATCAATATACCATTTGTCAGTTTGACTGTCTGGCACCTCTGTTAGTATTAAGCTTGCTCTATCTGAGTTAGCTCTTTCTCTAGTTGGAAAAAGATGGTGCATGTCACTGTATGCATTTGTTCCTTCTAGTGCACCTTTTGATCTTGGATACGTATGTTCTGTATTGATGCCCTGACTAAATGCATCTATCGTTGGATCTAAGCTAGGATTCAAAGTAACTTTAAAGCCTGTATAAACACATTCTAGTACATTATCCACAGCATCAATGTTCCTCATAAAAGTATCTCTCGCTTCACTGTAGCTAAGAACGGAATTTGTCTTGTAATTATCAATCAAAGCTTCTCGCAAATCATCTCCATTCAATTCTGGGAAAACAGATTCGTGATCAAACTGTGCGTGAGAATATTGAAATGAGAAACAAAATAGAGCTATTAGTAATCTATTCATCATGTACTTGGAATAGGTTATCTACGATATTGTAGTATGCAAATATAAGGATGTTAATTGCTAGTGCAGTGTAATATTATGATAATTCCAATGAAAAACTGTAGCCAATGTTTCTACGTTATTTGATCATCATAGGAATTTAACATAATTCAGAGTTTTTGATGTCTACCTCGCAATCGTTACGTCCCCAGCCTTCACAACCATATTGCCTTCTATATCTAGGTACTTGAGTACATAAACATAAACACCTCCATTGCAGGGTGAGCCATTAAATAAGCCATCCCACATAACAGCTTCTTCATTATTAATCGATCCTGTCGATGCAAACATAATCTCTCCCCATCTATCAAAAATAGTGATTGATTCTATCATCAAATTATCACTATTTGATTGAAACTTAAAAAAGTCATTCACACCATCATTGTTCGGGGAGAAAATATTCGGTACGTAAACTTCAGTTTCTATGATTACTTTAATATCAATACATATTTCCTGTTCACAGTTATCTGCATAAGTAGCTAACATACATAGCTCCGCATCCTCCATAGGCTCTAAATCAATAGATAAACAATCATCACAAATTATTTCACCGTCTAATGTCCACGAGTAAGTTACATTTGGTAGATCCCCTAAGCCATTCGTTTCATAAGATGAACTTTCACCTAATAACACTTCTGATTCTCCATCAATAAAAGATGGTTCTAACTCCAATGTTTCAATAAAAATCTCTTCTTCAGTACTACAACCATTCGAATTGGTCAGTACTACTGAGTAACTTCCAATTTCAGTAAACTCAATATTATTTACATCAATTACTTCTATTCCATCAATCGTAAGCATGTTTCCATTAGTCTGGACAATCAATCTAGCCACTATCGATTCGTCACAAAATACGCGCTCCAGTTCTAAATCTAAGACTGGAGAACTGTAAAGATAAATGCTTGTATCAATTGTAAAAAGACAACCCGCTATTTCATAAGAATATGATATTGAATGGCTACCAACTCCTGCAGCACTGACATTGAAGTCGTTGTCATTCGTTATGAATGGAGATGTCCATTCTCCAATTCCTGAATCATCACCAAGAATATTTACATCAAGAGTGATGTTGTTTGCATCTTCATCAATACACTGACCTTGGGAACTAAGTATCACATCAAAAGCAACATCAGGACACGGAAGAGACATACATATACCTTGGCCCATTTGACCACCACAAACGTGATCATCATTGAATAAAATCTCTATTTCAACCAATTCCTCAGGTCCAAGGTCACCTATAACTATGCTATCCGATCCTATTATTTCAAATGGTTGTCCAGTGGTTATGATTACTTCAATACCATCAACAATGGTCCCATCAAAACTGAAACTTACTCCATTTGTCATACTAAAACAATCTATGGTTGGAATTACGAAAGGTTCTGTCACAGTTACAGTTTGTATTTCAGTAGGAGACTGACAACCTTCTTCTGTCAAATACATTGAAATATCATATGTACCTGCCGCAGGAAATTCCAATTCAAACGGACCAGCAGTTAATGGGCTTGCACTGTTTAAGATAATACCTCCATTGAATGACCAAGTAAATTCACTGGTCGAACTGGTTCCATCTCCACCTATATATTCTATGTTTAGAATACTATCAATGCAAATTTCTGCTGGCATCTCAAATGCTGAACTTGGTACTTCTGACACCTTTACATCGTCACAGATTTCTCCACTTTCTCCACATTCATTCATCGCAGATACACAAAACTCAAAGCTCTGGCCACCTGATACGTCTACGAAAATGGTATCCGAATTTCCTCCAAAAGTAAATGGTAGATCAGGAATAATCGACCAAGTATATTCTTCACTTAGTCCTTGATTATTAACATATATTTGAGCTAAGCTTTCTGTGATACAAATTTCGTTAGGCGCAAAAGCGATCATAGGATCATCGGGTATCAAACTATTGGCATCTACATTATAAGCACCAAATAGTTGACCACATCCATCTCCTTCTTTAAATACGGTTACTTCCACAACGTAAACACCGGGATTTATAACTTGTAATTCATCGTCTATATTATCTGAATCAGTGATCTCATTTCCCATATCATCAAACCAATTATAGGTAATGCTATCGTAATCAGTAGGCTCTACAAGTATGATGTTAAAGTCAATAGTAATTATCCCATTTTCACAATCACCTACTGTTGCGTTTCCAATAAGATCGATAGGATTTGCAGTAATGTTGATTAGGCTATCACATCCTGAGACCGCTCCGTTTTCAATAGTAATATTGCGTTCATCTCCTGGATTATTAAAAACAATTCCATCATAAGAAACGGGAAAGTCAGAAAAGCAAAAGTATAAATCTATCTTTTCTCTAGGTCCTATTGGTATCTCTACAATATTTACTGATTGCATATAACCACACCCTAGGGCATTTTGAACCATATTTGTTTGTAAACCAGGTCCTGTAACTTCAGATAATCCTTGCCATCCGGGTACTCCATCTCCATTTGGATCTTCTGTAAGAATCAGAGGTGTTCCATTTCCAATAATACATCCAGCATCCGGAGAAACCAGTGTAATACCTTCCAAAATACATTCTTCACATAAGATAACATCTGTAAATACTTCATCACCCAATGGTGCTACCGTCACTTGGAAGGTATCCGGTTCATTTGCATCACATTCATTAAATGCATAAACAATGATATCAAATACACCTTCATCAGAAAATACAAAACTTACAATATTAGTGTCTGTGACAGGGTGCATTCCCGTAGGATATTCTGCAGTAGGAGGGTTGATCGACCAAATGAAATTGATATCTAAATCAAGACTATCAAGCATGAAAGCTACCTCAGCACCTTGGCATATTGTATCATTTTCTAAATCAAAATTATATTCATTGCTTATGTTCGTAATTTCTGGCACTTCAAATGCTTGCATGGCAGTATTTACGGTCACTGTGTAGTCACAGACTGATCCTCCACAACCATCAACAAAAAGATAGTAAACTTCTCCTGGAACAAACTCGTTGCTCACAAGATTTACTGGATCACCTTGTGCAGCATAACAATCCCAATAACAGGTTACTATATCCTCCTCGGTAAATCCACAAGAGCTATAAATACCTGATTGAATACCGATAAGATTATCTCCTGGATTTCCTGAAAAAACAGAACCTGTTACACAATTGGTCGGTGTGATTGTAATATCAATCAAAGTATCACCAGCGACAAAGGCGAACCAAGAAAGGTTATTAGGTGTTCCAGAGTTTCCACATAGGAACTCTGGTTGGTCAGGCAAAATAGCCGAAGGCATCGTCGCAGTGAATCCATCCAAACACTCTAAAGAACAAATTATGGGTGCTCCTTGTGGATGATCAGGGTCACAATAGAGACCAGCATCGGTTACTGGCTCAATACATTGAGCTACACTTACAATTGGTAACAATACAATGGATGACAGAAATATAATGACAATTGGAAATGAGCTTAATGTCAAAGCAAATAAATAAGATGATCTATCTCGACCCTTCGAAAATTCATTCGAAACAAGTTGACCAACAAGAGTTTTACAGCAATTATTCAATGTAGTGTGTTTGAGATCCAAATCAAATTAATCGTAAATTACAGTAATTCAATTCTTTACCTATTACGATTAATTATAACGTGTAATATACCACAAAGATATAAATCCATTAATATTTTCTATAGAAATTCTGAATAAAACTCGCGGTCCAGAGCGATAAAGAATTTAAGTTGTTAAAAAAGAGATAGACAAAATAGGGCTAACGATGCCATTACAGTAGTTGGTATGATAGTCAAAATGGGTTAAGATTTATGATAGATGGTATCGCTTTGAGCGATGTCATCTGTAAGTCAATTTATGATAGATGGTATCGCTTTGAGCGATGCCATCTATAAGTCAAAATGGGTTAAGATTTATGATAGATGGTATCGCTTTGAGCGATGCCATCTATAAGTCAAAGAAAAAGTCCCACTTGCACTACGCAAGTGGGACTTACTTAATTTATTTAAAAACAGAATTAATGAATTATTACTTTCTTAGTTGTAATTCCTGATGCTGATTTTATTTGTACTAAATACATACCTGCTTGTAAGCTTGATGTATCAAAAGTTCTTGCTATTGCTGATGGTTTAGCAACTGCATTTTGAGCACTCACAACTTTACCATCTAAGTTTGTCAATAAGATCTGAACTGGTGTTTTCACTTCAGCTGTTAGACCAATTGTAATGTAATCAGAAGCTGGATTAGGAGAGATTCCAATATTGAAACCTTCTAATTCATCATCATCTAAACCAACTACACCATCTGAATCGATTATGATCTGTACTGGCTTCGCACATTGCTCGCCTGACGTATTACTAGATGCAATACATGTTACAGCTTCATATCGGATAAGGTCCATCATTTCAAGATCATCTAAGAACCATCCTCTTTCTGGAACGTCTGGTCCTGTATTGTCATCTGTACCAAATCTAAACCTCACGACTATTTCTTCTCCTTTATAATCTGTAAGATCAAGGTATGAATCCACAAATTGATCTTCTGTAGATCCAGAGAATCCTTCTAACAATGGAATGGCAAAAGTAGCATACTGCACAGTAGAATTATATCCATTTCTTATCCACTTATCTTTAACATCTTCAAATACTGTTCCTCCATCTGTAGATACTTGAACAAATCCAGCATCAGCACCAAATTCTGTATCATATTTATGGAAAAATCTCAAAGCAGGAGTGTTTCCAACTACTTGCAGTGGCGGAATATTCAACCAATAGTCAATTTCTACTGCGACGTCTGGTTGTGAAGCCCACCAAGATGTAACACCAGAATTCGCTGTTGGGTAAGCAAAATTCCATATTACATCACCTTCAATAACATCCGTAATATATCCTTCATCATCTTCCTCTTCAAGATCATCGATATATAATGTTTCTGAAGATACTCCAGCGTCTGCAGTTACTTTGTAAGTAAGAGAAATGTTTTGATCAAATACCATATCACCAACGGAAATAGATAAAACTCCATCTTCGTGAGTAGCTGGCATACTTGATGATCCATCTACATAAGTAAGCCCGGCAGGGATATTACTAGTAATTACAACATCTGTCTGCGTATCAGGAATATGATTTTGAGCTGTAACTGTAACCTCTATTTCATCCCCAGCATCAGCTTTAGTAGCATTCACCTGTTGAATTTTCATGGTTTGGATCGCCTGAGGATAAGGATCGAAATTCTCTGTTCCATCTGTAGCATCATCAGATCCAGCTCCATCATCAGCTAAATAACCAAATCCTCTTTTTGCAAATGCGGTCCAAAGTAATTCTGCATTATTTCCACCATAGAACATAGTATCCGCCTGAAGAATGGCATCTCTTGCATCTATCAAACTAGGATTACAAGGCCCCATTTTCATTCCTTCAATGACAAGTCTGACTGCCTTATAATTACCAGCATTTTCATCCTCCCATTTAATATCCAATCCATCTCTATCCACAAAACCCCAATAGATTTCCCATAAAGCGGTAGCCCAGGTTTCACCAAACATGTGGACTCCATTCGCCACTTTAATATCATCATACGTTCTAGGGTTTACAGTCATATCTGTAGAATAAGGAAAAGTTCTAATTCCTCCTCCATTTACATTTTGAGCATCAGCATAATTCCCAATACCTCGTGAATCAGAGCCTTGATCATCTTCTTCAACAGTCAACACTAACGAAAAGAAATCACTGATTCCTTCACCTGCTTGCTCCGCTGAAGAAACACAGCTTGAATTCCCAGGTCCACCGGTAAGCCTGTTTGAAATTCCGTGTCCATATTCGTGAGCTATGATACCATTATCTACAGAACCATCTAGATACGTTGGTCCTACTGCTGGTCTTTGTTGTATAGTAATGCTAACATCAATATTGGATAAGATCGATGCCTTAATTCTGTCACAATCTGGTTTTCCTAATGAGATAGGAACAATAGTTACATCATCGGCATTCTGACCTCCTGCCATTCCAAACGAACTGCTTCCATCTGTTCCACCACCACCAACAACGTTACAGATTATTACTGCAATCGCTCCTCCTTCCTGTGCATTGTATGCTTTAAGACTGAAATCACAAAGACCTCTATCTATCATTGCTATGTTTCCAGTTAATTCATCAACATTAGAAACAGGACCGCATGTAGTAGTTCCTCCAGCTGGGTCACCATCTGTAGCCAGCACAATTTTTCCTACTATAGGAGTATCACCTTCTCCAGGAATTGCTCCACCAAAGCCAGTTGCTCCAGTTGCATCTCCTACATCGTTTACAAACCCAGCTAATTCAACTGGAGACTCTATTGATAATCTACCACTTGGGTTTGTCCAAAGAAACATTCTCATTCTTCCATTTGATCCATCTGGTGGCGTCCCAAAATCTGCATTATTCAATAATTGCGGATCGGCATCGAATCCCGCTGAAGCTTTTGCAATAACATAATCTCCACCTAAACCACCAAGTCCATTATTATTCTGTTGGAAGTTACCCGCTTGTTCGTCAAAACCTAGCCTTTCAGTAACATCATGCACCATATTATTCATATAAAACAAGTTGACAGTTACTGCATCTTCATTATCTACCGCTTGTCCATCAACTACATGAGCAAAACTTGAAAAATCAAGTGTTGCTCCTCCGTCTGGTTCATCATCATCAGAAATGCTATCATCATCTTTATCTAAGAAAGCATGCACGTTATTACCTCTAGTAATAGTAAATTCAGGTCCATCCGCATAATCTGTATCATGCCATCCGAAAGGAGAAGAATCTACAAAGTGTGGATCAACAACTGATTCTAACTGTCCATGTAAAGGTGATTCTGTAGGAAGTGCATATACAGCATATGATCCAGCAGCTGCACCTAGTGCTACATTTGCCTCAGCTAGAGTAGCCAATGGTTCTTTGTTTCCATGTGCATGGTTACATCCCTTATGCTTACTGTATGAATCTTTGTGAAAAGTACAAGTTTTAGTATAGTTGTACTTAGCAATCATTTCTCCATTTGAAGCATCTACAAACGTATTATAGTAATCAGAATCTTGCTTTTCGTCAATTGCTAAATTCCAAGCAAGTTTTAGTTGATCATCATCTAAAACGTACGTAAGTTTTACACTGATTTCATTATTTGCAAAATCAGCAGCGCCAAAATCATAGATATTCTTATCTGCATCTGATCTTAGTAACACAGGCATATCCTTAGCTACTAATCCTAAGTGAGCAACTGAAGATTTGATTGCGGCTGCCGGAGTCAATAATGGCTTAGTTCCATTCACTTTGGATACTAGACCTTTAACAAATCCGTGCTTTACTACTGATATTCTACCTTCAGGAGCAATGATAACAGTTGTGATTGCATTATTTACAGGAATGCCTTTATATGCTTGCACCATATAAATATATGTAACACCCGTTTTATTGTTAGTGTACATATCACTTACCATGATATCTGCATAGTCAGATTCGACTAGCCCCCATTTTTGAGCATTTTGCTCTACAAATCTCAATCCCTTATCAAGATTGGTTTGTGTTTGTGCCATCAGCATGGAAGAACCAGCTAAAATGAACGTGAAAATAAGTGTGTAGAGAAATTTTTTCATAGATTTTAAGTATTGATTTGTTAATGAATTGATTTTAGAACATAATATTAAGTTCTTTGAAAGTCATTGATTTTCAATATCTCAGCTTTTTCTCGTCACTTAGCTAATGCTAAGATTCTCCAAAAGAGCTTCATCTTGGAAACCAAGCACTATCAAATATTCTTAATTCTAGTTTTAAAATCAACTCAATCTGAAAATAAATGTGTTGCAATATACAATTTTGAATAACATATCAAAAGATGTAAATATGTTTTACTTGTGTTCAACAAGACGAATTAACATTCGTTTTTCTTTTTTTCACAAAAAGATCGCGTGGGGGACATTAATTATATCGTCACATTTTGATAATTGCATATACCATTTTTATAAAAAGAAAGAAACATATATAAATATTCTAATATGAAAGTGACCTTGTTATCTTTGAGCCATAAAGTAAAACAGTATGTTTTTAGAACCAAGTTTCAGAGGTCAACGAAGTGGGTGGATAGAAGTAATCTGCGGATCTATGTTTTCTGGCAAGACAGAAGAACTTATAAGACGAGTGAAACGTGCTAGAATAGCCAATCAAAAAGTTCTAATTTTCAAACCCAAAAAAGACATAAGATACGGAACAGATGTAGTCGTATCCCACGATGACAATTCATTTGAATCCATACCTGTTGAAAGTAGTTTCGAAATTCTTGACAATCTAAGTGATGCTAATGTGATTGGCATAGATGAAGCACAATTTTTTGATTCTGATCTGCCAGCTGTTTGTCAAAAACTTGCCATTAGAGGTTCAAGAATTATTATCGCAGGTCTGGATATGGATTTTAGAGGGATTCCATTTGGACCGATGCCGAATCTACTTGCCGTTGCAGAATACATAACTAAGGTGCACGCTATTTGCCCTCACTGTGGCAACTTAGCAACGCATAGCTATAGATTGTCAGCAGAAACTGAAACGGTAGTTCTTGGCGAAAAAGATAAATATGAACCTCGATGTAGGGTTTGCTATGAAATGGGAAATATATTGGATTTGAAAGTGAGGTAGGAATAATTTTGAATGGTGAATCTTAAGCTCCGCTCATTTCAATGATATCTTTGTAAAATTACAGCGATATAACTGTGTATTATTTTAACAAACTCTTTCCATATGATACTTACTTATTATTCTAAGAAGATAATTTTAGATGTTGAATTTCGAATATCGAATTATATGCTTGTCTAATTTTCGTGATTTCTTTGTAACATTACATCAATCTGTAGCGTATTATTTTAACAAACTCTTTCCATGCGATACTTTCTTATCATCCTCATTTCTCTTGGTCTTTGCTATGGTGCATATGAAGGCTATCAATTACGCAAGCTCACAATCGAGCAAACAGAATATAAAGAGGCCCTAGCCGAAATGAATAGGATCAACTATGGTCTATTCAATATGGAGTTATGGAAAGACAAAGCTCTGTCTGTATTTATGAATAGGATTGATAATTTCAATCTTAATCCTCAAGTATATAAGGAGATTGACCGAGAACTAAATGTGTACTTAGGCAAATTGTATGTCGAATGGATCTCATCTGGTGCATTGGCCAATTTGTTAATAGATGAAGGAGAACGGCAAGGAAAAATCCCAAAACTAATGGGTGTAATGCTAAAGAAGAACATTAGTGATATTGTAAGAGGACTCAATTTAAATAGAGAAATACCCGCTTACGCCAACGTTCTTACTGCAGAAATCAAGAAGAATGAGCCTATGTTAGCTGGCTATCTACAAGAGGCACTGAAAGGCATGTTGTTTGATGCCACTGTACAGACCTTAACAGATGCAAGAATTCCAATTTATAAGAAATACGATCATGCTACATTGCTCGACACTAACACCGATTTAAAAGAAAGAGTATCTACACTGGAATCAAAAATTAATTCAAAGATTAAAGTTGTCTACTCTGTTGTTTTAGGACTTGTCATTTTGTGTCTTTTTTTGTATGGATTTATAGGAGCCATATCAGCTATTAGTCTTATTTCTTTTGGGTCTATTGTCTTACTCCTATTGGGTGTATCCATGCCAATGATCGATATTGATGCTAGACTTAATAACTTCACCATGGACATCATCGGCACACAGTTATCATTTGACGAACAGTATCTATATTATCAATCTAAATCTATCTTGGATGTCACGTGGACTCTCATCGAAGGTCGTGGAATTGATCTCAAGATTGTCGGTATTATGATTTTACTTTTCAGTATAGTTGTGCCTTTTATCAAATTGGTCTTATCATCGGCTTTTCTTTATAGCAACAAAATCAGAAATAGCAAGCTTGCAAAAGGCATAATCTACCATCTTGGAAAATGGAGCATGGCAGATGTATTTGTTGTGGCAATGTTCATGGCATATATTGGCTTCTATGGAATCATCACTTCCCAACTAGGTGAGATAGGAAGAAATCAAACTGGGTATGCTGTTGAAACACTCAACTATAGCAAACTTTCTCCTGGAGCATTGTTTTTTACTACGTATTGTATTCTTAGTATTATTACTGGAATCTTGATTAAGAGATGGGAAGGGAAGCAAGAAATGGAATGACGAAGATTGAATTTTGAATGACGAATTTTAAATTGGCAAATATCTGATCAGACCCATAAACTGAGACCATGAAATCTTACTGTGCCCCAGCTTATTAATAATATGACGTATTTAATCCTTTCTCCCGTCTTTTACTCCCGAGGGCAATATGTTACTTTCGTTGAGATAATTTATTCTAGACTAATATCCATGTACCTGTCTGGATCACCACCATCAAACTTTTCCTCTCTGAGTGTGACGAAATTTTTAATTCGTCCAGCACCTTTCCAATTCTGTGGAACACAGCTAACCTGAAAGACCGGATTAGGACTTAGCCAAGCCAGTTGATACCAAGACTTATTCACCTATATATCCTATCTTTCTTCATATCCGGATTTAGAAATGTATCTGCAATAATCAAAACTACCCCCTTTCGACTTAATCCTCCTCCCCAGGTTACCTAAATGAGATGACTTTGGTAACTTCCGAAAGCTCAGTGATTACACTTTCGACATTGATTTATTAACTATCGAAGCAAAAGACGGCTAAACTTATGTACAAATCAGTGGAAACCCCTAAGTAATAATGTGTAATTTCAGATAGTTTAGTGTTTTGGTACTGCTATTCTGGAAAAAATAAAATAACTTTATAGCATATAGGTAGCTCTAAGATTATTCGCACGATAGTTGCGAGGTTTCAAATTAGTTCTCTGAGAAACAATTATGATATTTTCCACCAGAAAAAGCAATACAGCTGAAAGTAATTTTGACTTTATGGTAGGGTATATTCTGATGAGACCGTTAATACTTTGAAGAATGTAAATATATCCTTCATAATATCTCAAGATCTACCGTTGTTATCATTTCTGACCAACATAAAATTGCGATTTGCTCGTTCTTTTTGACCGTTGATTAATGATGAATGTTTTTTATTTCATGCGGTTCGCCATATGATTGTTTATTAAAAATTTGATATGAAAAAAATCATACTCCTGTCCACACTTATCATCTTCGCAGTGATCTCTGGTTATAGTCAGGCTTATCCCGATAGACACAATACATCTTACACAGATGCATGGGTATCTTGTGAAGAAGCTGAATCTCCAAACATAAAGCGAGATGCAGATCACTGGATCATGTATGACTTTGGAGATCAATATTCATTGCATGAATCTACAATTTGGAATTTCAATGTGCCAGATTCAACGTCTAGAGGTATGAATGACATCGTGATTGACTACTCAAATGATGGAGAAGCTTGGATAGAACTTGGAGAATTTACTGTAAATGAAGCACCAGGTTCATCAATTTACCAAGGAGAAATAGGCCCAAATTTTGAAGGAGTTATTGCAAAATATATACTGATCTCTATCTTATCTACCCATGGAGACGCAACCTGTGCAGCGATGAGTGAGTTCAGAGTAAATGCTACTGTAGCAACATCAACGAATGTCCCAAACAAAGAACTTTCTCTAGAACTTACGGCTAGTCCAAACCCTGCATCTGAATTTACAATGATACACGTAGAAGCTGTACTATCAAATCTTCAATATTCATTGATAGACATGAGTGGCAAGTTGCTAAGACAAGGCAATGTAACTAATACAAATTTCCGTCTCAATACCTCAGCATTAGTCAGCGGAGCATATACATTGACTGTTCACAATCAAGAAGGAAACAAGTCAATTCTTGTAAATGTGATAAATAAATAATCC
>CAXBGT010000092.1:0-20597 GCA_963975265.1 uncultured Saprospirales bacterium | reverse complement strand
AAAATCTATAAAATGAAAATTCTTACTATCTCAGGTTCTTCAAGATCAGATTCAAAGATGGTGAAATTCGCATAATTAAACTTTAGAATTCATTCAAATAAGTTGACTTGGTTACCGAAGTTTAAAAGGCTGATTTCGAATTTTACCATAATCAAAATGTTTTCCTATGTTCGGAATCGGCTTTACATACCTACATTATAGACGTAAAATTTTCATTAAAAATTAGAATAAAAAAAATAAGATTCTAAGTCAGTGTAATTACCAACGTAGTCTAACGAGGGTACAAGGATCATCAATCTCGTGTGTAACAAATATTTCAACTTGACCCTTGGGTTTGATGGAGAGCCCGTTGGAAGGTGAAGACAGATTTATCATGCCAATATCTACGATGCTTCCGTTACTATCCATGATTAGTAAGTTCATGTCTTGATTATCAATAATTTCAACATTGATCAAACCTGTCATGTTGCATTCTACATTTTCATATCTTTCCTCGATTGATCCAACTCTCTCGTCATTAATATAAAGTGCATATTCAGTATCTACGTCGATAATGGTATCCGTCCAAAAAGAAAGCACTTCTAAATGATCCTCTCTTGGCAGGCAACTTTGAAGTACCATTACAATTAAAAGACAGCAAGAACTAAAGAGCTTCATAAAAGAGATATATTAATCATAATAATTTGAGCAAAAATCTATCCATAACAATGAAAATATTATTAGTTTTAGAAAATTCAGGGTATTCACTTAGAACGATTCTGATTAAAATTGAATTATTGTTACAAATAGCTAACCAATTAATCATTTTCTAATGAAAACATTTTACATAAAGCTCATTCATAGGGTTGTTCCATGTGTCATAGATAAGGATTATGCTCATATTCTGCTGCACTATTCCAACTATTATTCTCATCTAAATGAAAAAAATCGGCAGAAATTCAGACTTCGGCTTTATCACTTACTAAATATACTATCTTTTAGTTCTGCTGAGCTACCAAGTGTAACAAGAGAAATGAAAGATGTTATTGGTAGTTCGATCATCCAGATTACTTTTGGATTGAGCAATTATCTGCCAACAAAATTCACAAATATTATAGTCAAACCACACAGATATATGTATCCAGGTTTTGGAGAGCCATTTTTAGGTCATATAGATTTTGATAGTGCTACCATCTATTTTTCTTGGCAAGACGTCAAAGAAGGATATCAATATTCGAATGATGCGGTTAATGTTGCCCTTCATGAAATGGCTCATGTTATTGAGGCTGAAGATGGCTTTGATCAAATATTCAATTGGTTTTTCAAGAAGATCGAGTGGGCAAAATGGGCTCAACTGGCATTCAATAAAATGCACATAATAAGAAAAGGAAATAATAGTTTTTTAAAAGATTACGGTGGGATTAATATGAAAGAGATGTTTGCAGTTTGTATCGAAACATTTTTTGAACAACTTGAAGAGTTCAAGCGTCGACTCCCCGAAATATATGCTACACTCGCAGAGCTACTAAACCAAGATCCAACAGAAATTGAGAAGCAATTATAGGATCCAAAATGTAAATAGGATTGTTTGAAGTTTTTTTGAGAAGGATGTAGTTTATTGGTGAAGATCTAATTGTAACCTAGGTTAAGAAGTAAACAGAATCTAGTTATACGGTATTTTTGACCAAAAGATAACGTCAAAATATTCTTACACTTGCAATAATCATCAACATGAATCGTAATTCAATAATTACTTCCACATTAAATATGCTTTAATAAACATCTCTAAATCTCCGTCGAGCACTGCATCCGTATTTCTATTTTCAGCTTTGGTCCTGTGGTCTTTAACCCTTCTATCATCAAGCACGTACGATCTGATCTGACTACCCCATTCATTTTTCATCTTCCCAGCTTCTATTTCAGCCTTTTCAGCTCTCTGCTTTTCCAACTCTACCTCATACAAACGAGATTTTAGCATTCTCATGGCTATTTCTCTGTTTTGCAATTGAGACCTTCCGTCTTGACACTCCGCTGTTATACCACTCGGGAGGTGTCTCACCCTAACCGCTGATTCCGTTTTATTAACGTGCTGTCCCCCTGCACCTGATGCACGGAAGGTATCCCATTCTATGTCAGCAGGATTAACCTCGATCTCTATACTATCATCAATCATAGGATGGATAAAAACAGATGCAAAAGAAGTCATCCGTTTACCTTGTGAATTATAAGGACTTACTCTTACCAACCTATGCACGCCGTTTTCTCCTTGAAGAAGTCCAAACGCGTAGTCCCCTTCCAGTTGAAGTGTTACACTTTTTATTCCTGCAACATCGCCATCAACACGGTTTAATTCTGAGACTTTCATATCGTTTTTCTCACCCCACCGTACATACATTCTATAAAGCATCTCTGCCCAATCACAAGCTTCCGTGCCACCAGCCCCAGCATTGATCTCCAAAATACATGATAATTCATCTTCTTCCCTATTGAGCGTTGACCGAAACTCGACATCTTCCACGATTGCTACAGCTGCTTCATAACGTATATTCACCTCTTCTTCTGTAGCCTCACCCATCTTTTGAAATTCCAATAGCACTTCTGCATCGTCAATTATCTCTTTTATCTTATTATACTTTTCTACCCAATTTTTATGACTTTTAAGTTCTTTGAGTAATACTTCAGCTTTTTTTGGATCATTCCACAAATCAGGATCGAGGCTCAGTTGTTCTTTTTCTTCAATCTCAGATAGCCTTTTATCCACATCAAGATACCCTCTTATCAATATCAATCGCTCTTTCAATTCATTGAGTTGATCTAAAGTCATAAGTCTTGGTTTTAAATTATATATGAATAAGAAACAATCAGTCTTAAAATAATAAAGCGCTAAATGGTAATCGCTGACTTCAGTCGATTACCATTTAGCGCTTAAAATAAATAAAACCTCTTTATTTTACATCAGTTAGTTCTACATAGAATACTAGTTCAGCTTTAGGACCAATGTTTGGTGGGCTACCGGCTTCACCATAACCCAATTCATACGGAATAAATATAGTTGCTTTTCCACCAACTTTCAACAATGGTATTCCAAGATCCCATCCTTTAATAACTTGGCTCGCACCTAAAGGAAATGTATAAGGCCTTCCAGCTCTATAGCTATTATCAAACATCTTTCCATCCATCGTTACTCCATAATAATCAACAGAAACTCTCTTACCATTTTCAGCTTGAACTCCATCTCCTTGCTCATGAATTACATACTTCAATCCACTATCTAACTCCTCCGTCTTTAGTTTTCCACTCTTATAATCCTTGAGCGTTTCAGCAATCATCTCACTTACTTCAGGAATTCTTTTTTTAGACTCTTCCTCTGCAGCCTCTTGTTCTAATCTAAAAACTTCATCCGCCGCTTTCTTAGTCTGTTCATCTTGAATAGCTATTAGGACAGAAGTGTATTTAAGGGATGTGAGATTAGCATATTGTGGATTACTCTTTACTTGAGGCAGAGAATCAATAGGCATAGTCAAAATAATTGTATCACCAATTGCTGCAGATTCCATTGCTTCTAAAATCGGATTAGACTGTAACAACGGCTTCTCTTCTGTAGGCAATTGCATTACTGGCATGTTAGGTCCTTCAGGCATATCTTGCAAAACCCTACCATCACTGCCTTCTATCGTTAATGTGAAGGAAAGAAAATCACCAGGATTCGCTTTTTCAGTTCCAACCTTACTGTGAGTATATGGGAAACCACTTGGTGTTACCAATTCTTTTTCTTCTTTCTGTCCACAAGCTGCCAATGAAATGACAACTAAACAGATTAATAACCTTTTAAACATCTTCTTTATTTATTATTTTAATTGAAAATTCTAAGTGCTGATTTATGTACAATATCAGGCTTCTATTTTTGGTAAATAATCAGGAATTACTCTTTTAAATTTATCTAATATGTCAGTTAATGAACCATACTGTGCACCTCCTGAAGCATTTTTGTGTCCTCCTCCATTGAAATTTTCTGATGCTATCTTTTGGACTGATATATCACCTTTACTACGAAGTGATATCTTAACAATACTTGGTTGTTGCGTTATAAATGCCGCTACCTTCACTGACTTAATCATCAACATATAATTTACTATACCTTCTGTGTCACCTCTTTGAATATTGAAGTCTACATAGTCTTTTTTCGTAAGATAAATATAGGCCGCACCATACTCTTCCATTATTTCCATTCTATTTGCTAGACAATGTCCCAACAATTTCAAATTCTTTGGCTTTAGACTATTATTAATCGTATCATTTAGTTTATAGTCATCTACTCCCGCTATTTTTAATTTAGCTGCTACATTATATGTATTGGGTCTAGTATTATATTTAAACGAACCAGTATCAGTTATTAGGCCTGTAAATAGGCATTCTCCTATTTTTTCATCTACAAGATGAGCATCACCCATCTCTTCAATAAAATTATAAACAAGTTCACATGTAGAGCTAGCTTCTGTATCCGAAAACATATGATCCACGAATGGCTCAGGATCCAAGTGATGATCGATAAGTACTTTCACCGCTTCCGACTGTTGAATCGTTGCTCCAAGTTTATCCACCCTATCTAATCCATTAAAATCTAAACAAAAAATACAATCTGCCTCTTTCAATGCAGCTCGGGCATCATCATGTCTTAAATCAAAAACAATTACATCATAAAAATGAGGCAAATATGAAAATATATTCGGACTCTCACTTGGCATAACAATCTTTACGAAATGTCCCTTCTTCTCTAAATACAATCTCAAGCCAAGGGCACTTCCTAATGCATCGCCATCAGGATTCCTATGTGCTATAAGCGTAATATCTCGAGGGACTGCGAGATATGATTGTAATTCTGTAACTTCTTCCATCATAATGGCTGCGAAATTGCCAAAATTCCTTAACATATCAATATATTTCTATATAAAATATTCAGATTCTGACGATTGTTGGATATAAACCTAAAAATGCTGTGTTTAAGCACAGCATTTTTGAGATAAATTCTTTTATTTTAATTTCAATTTTTACCTACTTCACCTAGATCTCCACAATCTAACCTTGCTTCTATATGAGTCGGCTCTGCATGAGTACCGCTATGCCAAACAAGTAATCTTAATGGCTTCTCATTTCGTAACATATCGATTGTTGGAGCTAATCTTTCATAAGTCAGATCGATATTCAATTGCTCCCCTGCAAAATATCTCCTACTCGGTAATTCACCTGGGTTCAAAAAATTAAGATCCGCTACATTTTTTCCATTTGAAAATAAAGAGATTGAAGCAAACGTTTTTTCTCTCTTTCCTTCATCAGTTGGTTGTAATTCTAACGAATAGTCATATCTGTCGATATCATACTTTACATTTCCCATTAATTTTGTTTTTAGTTAAAAAATTCAGTCTTACGATTGAGTTGCGAATATAATATAAATAGAATTTAGAACAATAAGTTTGGAAAATATGGTTGAATTGTATGTCTTTCAGGACAGACAACCAAGAAAGGTCCGTGAAAGTGACCTGATCGCATTGCGCGATGTGATTACCCTTTTATAAAAGAAAAAAGCGATTCTTAATTACTTAAGAATCGCTACGGTTGGTAAACTGAGAATGGTTCTATTAATCAATCCTCAGATCTTCTATATGTATTCCAGGAAACTTAGACTCATCAAATGTGAATGTCTCCATCGCATATTTCTTATTAGCCACAATATCGTTAATTTTTAAAGTGTATCGACCTCCATCTTTAGAAAAAACCTTCATCTGAGCCATTTCTTTGGATTTTTCATCCACATACAACACCATTTTAGAGTATTCACTATCTCTATCCAATGGTTTAAATTCAATTTGAGTTACTTTTTTTCCATCTAATAATGGTTCCGCTGTAATCATATAAACAAATTCTCCTGACTCGTACATCTTTAGCATATCCTTAGGAGAGAGCATATTCTCTTCATCACCCATATCAGCATCATTGATCTGTACTTCATTGTTCTTCTTGATGTGTAACCACAAATATTCTGAATTAGAATAAATAGCTCTGTCTGTCATATCCATGAAGTACATTTCTTCTTGTTGGATCACCTTACCTTTTTGTGTTTCAGCCTCTTGTCCTGGTAATTCCATGATTAAGTCAAAATTGATTTCCATCGATTTATATGTATCATACTCTTTTTTAAGTATATCCAATATCTTTTTTGCAGCTGGATCACTCTCCTCCGCTGATGTCATAGATTGTCCCATTGCAACACAAGCAAATAATGAAAATGCAAGTATTTGAAATATCTTCTTCATAATAATATATTTTGTGAATTGTCTTATGTGTTATAATGACAATATTCAGCCGCAAATGTAACTGTTGAATGGGTTAAATGGTTGTTAAAATTAGAGAATTGATTTCTTCAATAAATAAATTTCTAAAAAATAATTACTTAAATAAATATCTTGGAACCAACCCATTAAACAATATGATAACTTTTTATCTCTCTTACCCAGCATTACTAGGTCACTTATACAACAAATATTTCCTTCTTACTTTCTCAAAACCCTCTAACCCTTCCCTCCAAGTGGCTCTAATCTCTTCCTCCGTCTTACCGGCTTTAATCTGAGTTCGTAAATCCGACGTCCCCGCCAGCTTCTCAAAGAAGTTATTGTCATTGAAAAATGAAAGATTTTGATTCTTCAAATTATTATAACTGTCAATTAAATATGAAAGATCGAGTTTGCCTTGCTGATGCAATTCGCCTTTAGTTAACATTGTAAGGTCTCTACCCTTGCACTCAATATTTTCATGTTTCGGGAATTTTGCACCTGGACTAGCAACAGGCGTGAATTTATGATCTCCGCCTCTATAATCAGGATGTCCGAAAACTTGAAATTGCGTCATAGTTCCTCGGCCAACACTCATCGTTGTGCCTTCAAAAAAGCATAATGATGGATATAAAAATATCGATTGAATATTCGGAAGATTTGGAGAAGGTTGTGTAGGCAGATTGTAGTATGTAGTATGTGCATACTCCCTATTCCTTATTACCGTAAGATCCGCTTTAATCCCATTATCTAACCATCCTTCACCGTTGATCATCTGAGCGTACTCTCCGATAGTCATCCCGTAGACTATGGGTACTGGGTGCATTCCGATAAATGACTTATACTTTTCCTCAAGAATAGGACCATCAATATAGTGTGCATTAGGGTTAGGTCTATCTAATACGATTATAGGAATACCATTTTCTGCGCATGCTTCCATCACATAATGAAGAGATGAAATATAAGTATAGAATCTAGCACCTACATCTTGAATATCAAAAACAATAATATCTAGCCCTGCAAGGTCTTCATTCACTGGCTTTTTCTTTTTACCATAAAGAGATACAACTGGAATAGCAGTCTGAGCATCTTTACTATCCTTAATCTGCTCACCTGCATCTGCCTCACCTCTGAATCCATGTTCAGGAGCAAAAATCATCTCGATGTCCACATTCAACTTTAACAATGAATCTACTATATGCTTGTCGTCAATAACACTAGTTTGATTTACAACCATCCCAACTTTCTTTCCTTGGAGGAGAGGATGATATTCAGCGACATTTTGCGCTCCTACTATGACTGCTGTTTGTGACTCTACTTTCTGAGACAATACCGCAACCCTGTCTACTTCTTTTGCTTTACAAGAGCTAAACAATACCAAAACTACAACAAGTACTGTCAATCGAGAAGAAAAGTCAATCACCTTTAAAACCATAAATTCCTTATATTGTAAATAAATGGTAAACATCTGCATTTTATTTCATTTCTTATCATGGTAATACCAGATTAACAGATTGTTAAAAAACATATGCTTATCAATAATCATAATAGTTATAGATTGATATCCTAAAAACATCCTCGCAAAGACCTATCCCTTACATTATATTCATTATAAGCTACTAATATATGATGTTTTTTTATCTTGCGAGCAATAATAATTTTACAACTTATGAAAAATTTCTTTGCTAAGAAAACAAATATTGGATTTACCATTTTTGCAGCTGTTATACTATTTGCATTTAGCGGCTCTCATCCTACTTCTTCTACGGGAGGGTACACTGGCGCACCCAACGACAATGTTTGTACAACATGTCATACACCAGGAGGAAGCCTAGATGGAACGATAGAAATCTCTGGCCTCCCTTCAACAGTAACTCCAAATGACACCTACCCCTTAACAGTTACTATAACGAATACAGCGGGTAGTGCAGTAAGAGCAGGTTTCCAGATGGTATCGCTTAAAGCTAACTTGGCAAATGGAGGAACATTTTCAGTTCCTGCCACAGAAACTAATGAACAAGTAAAAACAGCTGCAGGTAAATCGTACATTGGTCATCAACCCGCAAAGAACTTTTCTGCCAACATTGTTACCTACAACGTGAATTGGACAGCGCCAGCCTCTGCAACCGGTAACATTACTGTTTATGGAGCAAGTATGATAGGCAATGGAGCAAATGGAAATAGTAATGACAAATTTGTAGCTACAAACGTTTCAACTGTGCTAGCTAGTGGAGGCGACCCGCTTACAGCAACATTCCCATTTGATGCACCTACTTCTTGTAGTGATTCTAATGATGGATCGGCAACCGTTTTAGCCATGGGAGGAAGTGGTGGTTATACTTACATGTGGGACAATGGTGAAACAGCTGAAACCGCTATAATGTTATCAGCGGGAAATCATGATGTTACAGTAACTGATGATAGCAATACAAGCATAACAGAGTCTATTTTCATTGATTCCCCTAATCCCATCATATTGAATATTATTACTGAGTCTGATGCCATATGTAATGGCGAAAATACAGGAATGGGAGAAGTAAATGCCTCCGGAGGTAATGGTGGTTTTACATACGACTGGGGGAATGGATTAACTGGAGCTCTTCAAAATAATCTAACAGCTGGAACATACACCGTCTCAGCAACAGATGTAAATGATTGCCAAGAAACAGTTATAGTATCTATCGGAGAACCGCTCCCTATAGTCATAAACATCATAAATTTGACCATGCCAAGTTGTAGCAATGAGTCAGATGGCAGTATTTCAGTGGAAGCAACAGGCGGAAACGGAGGTTTTTCATACTCATGGTTAACTGGCATGGGAATTACAAACGAAGGAACAATAACAGAGATTCCAGCTGGAACATACACTGTAGAGGTATTTGATATTGAAGGATGTAACAATGAAATAACGATTACCCTTGGAGAACCAACACCTTTGGATTTTAGTATCACGGCAATTGATGCAAACTGCTTTGGTGGTGCAGACGGGTCAGCAACAGCGTCTTCAACTGGAGGTACAGGACCTTACACTTATGCGTGGTCAAATGGTGGAAGTGGCGCAACTCAAACAAATCTTACTGCAGGTACGTATACCGTGACAGCCACTGATGGAAATGACTGTACGATCGTCGGATCTGTTGATATATCAGAGCCTCCGACAGCTTTAACGGCAGGCATTGTTGTAACAACTCAACCAAACTGTGGTAATGCCGATGGCACGTTGTCCGCTTTTGGAGATGGCGGCACACCAGAGTATACTTATCTATGGAATAACGAATCTACTAACGCTGTTTTGACTAATATAGCGGCTGGTGATTATTCTGTTACTACGACAGATAGTAATGGCTGTACAGCAGAAGCCGCTGTGACATTGACTGAAAATGAAGGAATCTCATTGGCAGCAAATGATGTGATCAATAATAATTGTAATGGTGGAAGCATAGGTGCTGCAACCATTACCGCAGATGGTGGTGTAGGAACTTATACATATCTATGGTCAAATGGGGGTACCAATGAAACAGAAACAGGTCTTGACGCTGGATCATATAGTATTACTGTAACTGACATTGGAAGTTGTACAGGTGTTATCACAATAGAAATAACAGAACCTCAACCTTTTCTAGCAAACGAAACGATAGTTCATATTAGCTGTGATGGCGCAGAAGATGGATCTATTACTTTAGCAGCATCAGGTGGTACTGGAGCTTTAAGTTACGCTTGGAGTATAGGATCAACAGAAGCAACAATCTCAAATCTTGTACCTGGCCAATATAGTGCGACAATAAGCGATGCATTAGATTGTTTCGGTGAATTCCAATTCGTAATTCAAGAACCAGATCCAATAGTTATTGATATTGTTAGCACTATGGTTCCTAATTGCCCAGGGGACTCTACTGGAATAATTATTATTGAGGCTTCTGGCGGAATTGGAGCATTCACATATTTATGGAATAATGGCGATACAACAGCGACAATTTCAAATCTAGAAGAAGGAGATTACTCTATCTCTGTCACTGATGCGAATGAGTGCATTAGTGAAGCTTCATTCACACTTGATGACCCTTCCGAGATAGAAGTTACTGCCACAGAAACAATGCCTTCCTGCTTTGATAGCACTGATGGTAGTATAGCCGTTTCAGCTTCAGGTGGAGCAGGTGGGTTTACATATTTATGGGAAAACGGAAACACAACTGAATCGCTTGAGAACATACCTATAGGTGATTACAACGTAGAAGTAACCGACATGAATAATTGTAGTAAATCGTTCATTTTTACACTTAGTGGACCTCTAGAGATAGAAGCGAATATAAACACAATGGACGTATCTGAGAATGGTGCCATGGATGGTATGGCGATTGCGGATCCGCAGAACGGAGTTGGGCCATATACCTATGATTGGAGCAATGGTGCAACAACAGCTTCGGTAGGTGGGCTTGACCCGGGCGTTTACACTTTAATTATATCTGATGCAAACGGTTGCACAATAGAAGTAACCGTTGTAATCAATAACGGTGATTGTAATATTTCATCAACTACGATCATTTCCAATATTTCTTGCGCTGATGCTCAGGATGGATCCATTCTTGTCATGCTGGAAGGAGCTGTAGAACCTATCACGTATGAATGGAGTAATGGAAGCACCTCATCATCAATAGATAGCTTAGGAGTTGGTTTATATTCAGTAACGACGACTGATGCAAATGGTTGTCTACTACAAATAGTTGATATTGGAATTACTTCCCCAGAAGAATTATCGGTTGAAAACATACAGATAACTGATGCTAGTAGTTCTGAATCACAAGATGGCAGTATAAACTTTGATATTATTGGTGGAACAGGAGCCATATCAGTGGTGTACACTGATGCTTTTGGGCAACCAAATGGACTTGATAATTTTGAAGACCTTTTGCCGGGGATATACGGTGTAATTTTGACCGATGAAAATGGATGCATAAAATTCTTTGCTCCTTTTGAGGTTGGTGTCATTTCGAGCGTTTCTGAGGTATCAATAAATGTGGTTTTATATCCAAATCCAGCAAGTAATTTAATAACCATAGAAATTGATAAGAATCAAAAATTGAATAATCTTCCTTCCATATATGATCTTAACGGGCGAAAAGTAAATGCTTCAGCTACGCATATTAATAACCGATATCTGCTTGATGTCTCTAATCTACATGATGGCCTGTATTATGTAAAGCTAGAAAGTAAAGATCAAGTTAAATTACTGAAGGTTTTAGTAGCAAAGATTTAAGGTTACTATTTCATCGGATTTTTTTTGAGCAATCTTTTAACAAGAATTTAAAATAGTAATTGGGAAATAATCTCGAATATTGCGTTACTTAATCAAATGACAGTCGTATAATAGTTATGAAAGATATATTCTTAGTATTGACAATCCTTTTTGGATCATTGGCTTTATCAGCACAAACATCTGCTGTTGATCTCACTTTTGACAAGGAACATCATCAATTAGGCGATGTTGTAAAGGGTGAAAAGAAAACATTTAAGTACAGCTTCGAGAACACTGGCAAAAATGTTATTGAAATAGCAATAGTATCAGGTTGTGACTGTACTACATTAGACTGGACTAGAGGTCCAATTAAAGTGGGAGAAAAAGGAACCATTGATGTTATATTTGACAGCACTGAAAAAGAGACATCTGAAACTGTGGATGTAGACATATATTTAAAAAACATAAATCCCAAATCTAATAGTCAATATTTGATTGTACTGGATTATACTTATAATCTTGTAAAGAAGTAGAACAATACCGATTGACCGAGATTACAAAGGCTATAGTATAAATTTATTAGCATAGGCAATCGGTTACTTCTCTGAGGTGGAACAGTGAATTATGGTGATTTCCTAAAATAGGTGACCTCTCTGAGATCATTTGAAATTAAGAAATTTACTCAAGCATCTAATAAAATTAATACGCAATCATGACCGAAGCGTTATGGTTGCTTTTCCTTTTATCATAAATGATCGTTCATATTTCAAATGATTAAAATTTATAATATGTTTTTGTTAGTTTTGTATGTTATTGATATATAGTCATAAAATGAGGCAGCATGGCAGAGGTAAAATATACGGAAGATAATATTAAATCACTTGACTGGAAGGAGCATATCAGGCTTCGACCTGGTATGTATATTGGTAAATTAGGTGATGGCTCACATATTGATGATGGAATTTACATTTTAGTAAAGGAAGTCATTGACAACTGTATTGATGAGTATGTAATGGGACATGGTAAAAAGATCGAACTAAAAATTGAAGATGGTCGAGTTTCTGTCAGAGATTTTGGTAGAGGGATTCCATTAGGTAAAGTAGTGGATTGTGTTTCCAAAATGAATACCGGTGGAAAATATGATTCTAAGGCCTTCAAGAAATCTGTTGGCCTGAATGGTGTTGGTACCAAAGCGGTGAATGCATTGTCTTCCTACTTCAAAGTGCAAGCATACAGAGAAGGTCAGACGAAGCGAGCAGAATTTACAAGAGGTGTCCTTGATCAAGAATCAAAAATAATTAAGGCAGAAGATGTCAACGGTACATTAGTCGAATTCGAACCAGATAATACTATATTCAAAAACTATAAATATAGATCTGACTTTGTAGAAAATCAACTTTGGAACTATGCATACCTTAATGCCGGTCTTAGAATAAATTTTAATAACAAGTCAATCTATTCCAAAAATGGACTGCTTGATCTTTTAGAGAAAAAGACAAATGCAGAACACCTTCGCTACCCTATCATTCACCTTTTAGGAGAAGATATTGAGATCGCACTTACCCATGGTCAGCAATATGGTGAAGAGTATTACTCATTTGTAAATGGACAGAACACAACCCAGGGGGGGACACACTTGCAAGCATTCAGAGAAGCAATTGTTTCTACTATAAGAAATCATTATGGGAAGAGTTTTGATAGTAAGGACATACACGCGTCAATAATAGGTGCGGTTTCCATCAGAGTCGAAGAACCAATATTCGAGTCACAAACGAAGACAAAATTAGGATCACTTACCATCGGACCAGATAGTCCAACAGTAAAGGCTTTCATATTAGATTTTTTGAAGAATAATTTAGATAATTTTCTTCATCAAAACAAAGAAGCAGCAGATGCGCTTTTAAAACGTATCCAGCAATCTGAAAGAGAAAGAAAGGAAATAGCGGGAATAAAAACCCTAGCCAATCAACGCGCTAAAAAAGCAAACATTCATAACAAAAAATTGAGAGATTGTAGACTTCACCTGACTGATAAGGACAAGAAAACTGCTCTTGAAGACAGAATGGGAACTACCATTTTTATCACTGAGGGAGACTCAGCTAGTGGATCTATCACTAAGGCTAGAGATGTCCAAAAACAAGCTGTATTCAGTCTAAGAGGTAAGCCTCTGAACTGTTATGGCATGACCAAAAAGATAGTTTATCAAAACGAAGAGCTTAATTTGCTCCAACACGCATTAGATATAGAAGATGGGATCGATAACTTACGATATGCGAGAGTAGTAATAGCTACTGATGCCGATGTAGATGGGATGCACATTAGATTGTTACTACTCACTTTCTTTTTGCAATTTTTTCCAGATCTTGTTCGTCAGCGTCATTTATATATTCTAAATACTCCATTGTTTAGGGTAAGAGATAAATCTAAAACGTTTTATTGTTATGATGCAAAAGAAAAACAAGAAGCTATCAATGCACTAAGAGGGAAACCAGAAATTACACGATTTAAAGGTCTAGGAGAGATCTCTCCTTCTGAGTTCGGTGGCTTTATTAATGAAGACATCAGACTTGATCAGGTTTTACTTCAGGAATCAACTAGTATAGAGGATATTCTGGGTTATTACATGGGCAAAAACACCCCACAACGTCAGAAATTTATCATCAATAATCTGAAATATGAGATAGATGAATTAGATGAAGAATTAGGTGTGATCGACATCAAAGATCAAAATAATCAACAGACAACTAAGGTAAGTACCGCTGAAATTATGGAGGAGAAAGGAATAGAGTAACCAACCTAAGTCTTAAAAAGTAAAATGGAAAAGCTGTGGATTAATAATCCACGGCTTTTTTTAATCATAGCCAAATTAACTTTTAGAAATACGCTCCAATCATATGATAAGACCAGTAAAAAAGGAAAATAATTACATAGAAGGGGAAATTCGTCCTATCTTTTGAATCTATCGGAGATGTATATTTGTATTTATAAATTACAACAATTGAAACCAACATAAAATGACAACACAAACACAGAGGATTGCCTATAAAACGTATTTTGAAAATGCAATAAGCTATGAAGAGTATCTCAAAAATTTCGAAGCCGAAATTGCGATAGAAGAAGACAGTGAATTTGCAGAGTACCTGCCACAAAACTGGAGTCGTCAATCTCGACTTGATAGAAAATTGAAATTGAGTGCTGATCTTATTGCAGCAGTTGCACAATTACATAAACCTATCAATTGGTTGGTAATTACAGAACACTGGTGCGGTGATGCTTCTCAGATAAATCCGATAATTAATAAAGTGGCAGAAGCTAGCCATGAAAAAATCAATTTGAAATTCATCTATCGCGATGAAAATGAGGAGTTGATTGATGCTCACTTAACCGATGGTCGCAGCAGATCGATTCCGATCCTTATTCAATTAGACCAGAATAATGCACTAATTAATACATATGGTCCAAGACCAGAAGAAGCTCAAAATCTTGTGAAATCACTTCTTGCAAAAGGGGAAGCATATAATATCCCACTACATACTTGGTATGCGAAAGACAAGCAGAAATCAGTACAAGATGATTTGATCCGATTAATTCAGTCTATTGATTAAAATAAGAAGTATAAACCCCACTGCATGAAGGCATGAGGTTTGTACATAACTTACTCCCATATACTTTTGAGTTGTGATATGCTCCCTTTCAAAATTTTCATTTCTTGATTATTTGTAACGATTTCTAATTTATTATACGGTTCTGTAGGGAAGATTATATCTGTCATAACAGTTCTTCCATCATCTGCAAATAATTCTATCGATGCATGGTCTAGAAATATAGTCATATCTACTTCTGATTTAACATAAGAAGCTTGAGCAGTATGCATTCCTGGGAAATCAGGGAAAAAATCTACAGTCCCAGATTTAGACCTATCAATGAAATAATGCTGTAAAACAGGATCATAACCTACCAATGTATATTCACCTAAAGCGTTTGACAATTTAAATTCAATAACATTATCACCTAAGATTTCAACTTTCATATTTATCTGACTAGTTCCATTAAGATTATCTAGTAACTCTGAATGATTTCTATAAACTACAGGTAAAATAGAATCAGTACTTTCTATCAAAGAATTTATTTTATCAACTGGCTTTGATCTAAGTTGATATTCCCCACCTTCATTGTGTAACGTAATTACCCTTGGTAAAGTCATAGCAGATCTCCATTTCTCACTAGGTACAATTTGAGCATATTGCCAATTACTCATCCATCCAATAATTAACTTTTCATCATCAGGTGATGGTGCATTTGACCAAGAAACCGCTGCATAATTATCTGTGCCATAATCCAACCATTGCTGCTTACTATTATCACCTACAAACCGCTCACCATCCCATTCTCCAATAAAATAGCTCGTTGCAGTGCCACCATTAGGTCCTTCTTTCTGGATAGATGTAATAAGTACCCATTTAAGTTCATCTGTACCTTTTACTTTTATTGGAAACAAGTCTGGACACTCCCACAGTCTTGTATCTCCATCTATTCCAAACTCACTCGTTTTCCTCCAAGATTTCAAATCAGGAGAAACATAAAATATGGCTTTATCATAAGCGGCAAGGACTAAGACCCATTGATTATTAGCTTCGTCCCAAATGACTTTTGGATCCCGAAAGTCTTTAATCCCGGGATTAGGGATAACTGGATTCCCTTCATACTTGGTGAAAGTCCTTCCCTTGTCCAAAGAATATGCGATGCCTTGGTATTGAAAAGTGATACTAGTACCAGATTGTTCTCCTTTTATATCATGATATGTAAAAATGGCAACCAAAGCATCCTTTCCAAATCCAGCAGTGTTTTGATGATCGATTACGGCACTTCCAGAAAAAATATACCCCAACGAATCCGGATACAATGCAATTGGTAAATGTTTCCAATGTATTAAATCCTTGCTTACAGAATGTGCCCAGTGCATAGGTCCCCACACCGTAGAGTCAGGATAATACTGATAAAATAAATGATATTCGCCATCTAAATAAACCATACCATTAGGGTCATTCATCCAATTCGCTTCAGGTGAAAAATGATATTGATTTCGATACTGTTCTTTATAGTATGAAATCTCAGGTTCCATATTTTGAGCATCTTTATTCTTACAACTAAAAAGAGAATTGACCATGAGTATTACAATGACAATCAACAGATTCTTTATCAAGAATTTCATATTCTAATTATTTTCAAAAAATAAATACCAATTACTTCTTAGTAAATTGAATTTCTAATTCTTCCAAAGATTTCCCTTTAGTTTCTGGCATCATAAAGACAACAAACAATAATTGCAATACCATAAAACCTGCGAAGAATGCAAATATCGGCCAAGGGTTATCTTTAAATATACCTCTATCAGAATCTAAGAAAAATGGAGTTATCAATGTTATTATCGCAGCAAAAACCCAGTGCGTTCCACTACCAAAAGACTGCCCTAATGCCCTCACTTTGGTAGGGAATATCTCTGAAAGGAATACCCAAATAACAGCCCCTTGCCCTATAGCATGTGAGGCAATAAACATACAAATAAAAAATAGTAAAAATAATGACCCTGCACCAGAATAGAATGCATATGCCACCATACATAAGCTGACAATATACCCTATTGAACCATATAGCATCAATGACTTTCTTCCTAACTTGTCAATGAGATACATGCCAAGCATTGTAAAAACCAAATTTACCGCACCTATAGAAATGGAACTTCCAAGGGATTCTTTTCCAGCTAAACCAGCCTTTTCCAAAATCTCAGGAGCATAGTATAGGACAAAGTTTATCCCTGATAATTGATTAAAGAAGGCAATTAAAAAAGCTAAAGTTATAGGCAAAGAATACTTGCCACTGAAAAGGCCATTCGATGATGATGTGGAAGATTTCATAGAATCTTTCATTGCATTTATCTCAGAATCAATATCACTTACTCCAAGTTGCACCATTACAGATCTGGCTGATTTTTCATCGTTATCATATAAAAACAACCATCTGGGACTCTTAGGCACCCCCATCACCATCAATGTATAAATAATGGCTGGTATTGCTTCAACACCAAGCATTATCCTCCAATCTGTAGCTCCTCCTACCCCTTTCAATAAATAATTACTGAAGAAAGCGATAAATATTCCAAACACAATCATAAACTGATATCTCGCAACTACACTCCCTCGATTTTCAGGACTGGACACTTCTGATAAATAGACTGGAACAGCAACTGTACTCGCCCCTACTCCTAACCCTCCAAGAAATCGAAAGAAAGAAAAAGAATATGGATCCCAAGCAATCGCTGAGCCTAGCGCAGACAATGCATATAGTATTCCAATCCACAATAAAGTTTTCTTTCTACCATACTTATCTGTAGGAATCCCACCGAATAATGCTCCTATCACTGTTCCCCATAATGCCATGGACATAATAAAAAGTCCATGAAATAATGGAGAGATAGAGACGGTATCCCAAATTTCTTTAATCGGTTGGTTAGCTCCAGAGATAACTACTGTATCAAAGCCGAATAAAAATCCAGCTATCGCAACCGTTATTGTCCAATATGATGTTTTGTTTTTACTCATTGAGAATCTCATGTTTTCGCTAAAGTAGGCAACGGAAACTGGAATTCTTGTATTTGAATAACAATTAGAATGCTTTATCATGAAACATGAAATCAATCTCTAATAAAAACAGATAGTTTTTGGTACATTCTTCCTAGATATAGACTTATGAAATATGATGTTCTATCTTAGAAAGAATATATTTCACTAACAAACCTTTCATTATCAAACAGATACATTCGCATGATAAATTTCTTTGATATTTTTATTAAATTAGGTTGTATTAATAGGGAATGAATTCTATATTTGCACTCGCTTTCAAAAAGCTTGAAAGATATAACAATTGAAAAATAAAGGAGACGTGACTGAGAGGCTGAAAGTACCGGTTTGCTAAATCGGCGTACTTGGAAACAGGTACCGTGGGTTCGAATCCCTCCGTCTCCGCCAGTATGTCTTTAATAAAGATATAAAATACAAGGTAATCTATCACCTTAAAGGATAGTTTCGGGGCATAGCGCAGCCCGGTTAGCGCACCTGTTTTGGGAACAGGGGGTCCCAGGTTCGAATCCTGGTGCCCCGACTACTTAAGAGTTCAACATTAATTTGTTGGACTCTTTTTAGTTTATTAAGTATTTATGAATAGTTATATCACTTACATCATTTATTCAGAATCAATAGGCCGATACTATGTTGGCTCAACGTTGATGACGTTGGAAGATAGGTTACAACGTCATAATTCCAATCATAAAGGATTTACAGGCCGAGCAAATGATTGGGTGGTAGTACATAAGTGTGTGTTTAAAGATGTTTCCTCTTCACGACAATTAGAAGCAAAAATAAAGAAGCGAGGACCTAAAAGGTACATTGATGACTTAGCCTAGCGCATCCCGCTGTGGCGGGAGGGTCCCAGGCTTCGTGCCGTCTTTAGCGGTATTCGAATCCTTCATGCCTTTGGCTTGACTAAAGGGTGCCCCGACTACGACTCTTTTAAAAGAGTTTAAAAGCCTGTAAATCATCTGATTTACAGGCTTTTGTGGTTTTAGGACTTTCGTATAACCAGAAATAAACACATATCTTAGGTTCGTGATTCGGTTCGTGATTTTGAATTACGGAAATCACGAACTATATTTGAACTTTACGACTGATAATCAACCCATTACGCTTGTTTCTGTTTGGTGTCATTTGACTTTGATTTGTTCGATTTGAACCGCTTTGTGGTTCGTTATTATTCAACCTAAATCATTTCATATGAGATCTTCAAACACATTTTCAATTATTTTCTTCCCAAAACCTAGTCAGAGAATGGATAAACTCCATAACCTATACACTAGAATTACCTACGATACCAAACGAGCCGAAATTAGCCTAAAGATTAATATTGACATTCAACTGTGGGATTCTTCTAAAGCTAGAATGAAAGGAAATTCAGCCGAGGCCAGAAAACTTAATCAATACCTTTCACAAATCAGCTCAGAAATCTTCGACGCTTATGACTAGCTACGGAAAAACAATGATCTAATCACTGCGAACGCTGTCAAAGCTAGATTCCTAAACGAAGACACAAATGAATTTACACTAATCGCAGCTGTAGAATATCATTACAAACTTGCACTAAGTACAATCATACCAGGAACACTTAAAAACTATCGAACTACCGAAAAGTACATTAGATCATTCCTGCAGGATATTCAAAAGTGCGAATACATTTTCTTATCACGGATCAGGTATGGTTTCATAACATCATTCGAAAACTATCTCCGGATGCATAAACCTATTGACCATCAAAAGCCAATGGGAAACAATACAGTAATGAAACACCTACAGAGACTACGCAAGATCGTTTCTATGACAGCAAGACTAGAATGGATAGACAAAGACTCGTTTGCCAACTATAAAGCATCATACGAGCGCAAAGAAAGAGAATTTCTTTCTGGAGTGGAACTGGATGCCATTGAGATGAAAGACTTGAAGATGGATAGACTTAAGTATGTTCGTGACTTGTTTGTATTCAGTTGTTATACCGGCTTAGCTTATATTGATACTATTACGCTAACTGATGACAACCTTGTCAAAGGTATCGATGGAGGAAGATGGATACATACGCATAGAACTAAGACAGGAAACTCTGTTCGGATTCCATTATTGGATAAAGCAGAAGCACTTATTGAAAAATATAAGGATCATCCCAAATCAATTTATAATGGAACTCTATTTCCTAAGATATCAAATCAGAAACTAGACGCATATCTGAAAGAAATTGCTGATCTATGTGATATAAAAAAGAACATAACATTTCACTTGGCCAGACATACGTTTGCCACAACCATTACACTTTCTAATGGTGTGCCGCTTGCTACTGTTTCTAAGCTTCTTGGACATGCTAAGATTACTTCTACTCAAATCTATGCTAAGGTTATAGAAACCAAAGTCACTGATGATATGAAGAATCTTAGAAAGCATCTAGAGAACAAAAAGAACCAA
>CAXBGT010000091.1:0-20657 GCA_963975265.1 uncultured Saprospirales bacterium | reverse complement strand
GAAGCCATGCGCAATGCGAATGATAGTCTTTCCACCATACTTGTTAACAGCACTGCCGTTGGGTATCAGGTTTTAAAAGGATCCAATGATCCTACAAATAATATTGGAATGAACAACACGGCCTCGGGCCATCAAGTATTAACAAGCAATTCCGCCGGGAATGGAAATGTAGGTATAGGAGCCTTTGCCTTGCTTAATAACATAGGCACGAGTGGGTCAATTCTTTCTGGTGATGACAACGTGGCTATCGGTTATGAATCGATGAAAGAAAACACCCAAGGATACTTCAATGTAGCCATTGGTACTGGTTCTGCAAAATCCAATGTGGATGGTGCTCGAAATGTGGGCATAGGCCACCTATCTTTGTCTAATAATCTAGGCGGTGGTAACAATACCGCTATAGGATTCGCAGCGCATCAGTCCATTGAAGATGGAAACCACAATGCAGCTTTCGGATCTAATGCCATGCAATTGAATAAAGGAGATCAAAACGTGGGACTTGGTGCATTCTCACTTTGGTTAAATGAAACAGGAACAGGCAATGTCAGCATTGGTTATAAGGCAGGCTACAATGAAACAGGATCTAACAAACTTTATATTCATAACGGAGATGAAAATGCATTAATTTATGGGGAATTTGATCAAGCCTTACTATCGCTTAACGCAGATGTCAAAATCAAAGACAGTTTACTTATTTCAGACGAAGGCATTACTTTCACTAATAATAAAACGATCACTAAAGCAATAGGTATCAAGTACATCATTTCGTTTAATTTCAATGCCTTCTCTAACGAAACCGGTGAAATTAGACTCTATGCAGGATCCACCATTCTAGCTAATCACCTGGCATGTGACGGCGCTTCCTACATCATTACTGATTATCAATTACTTTACGATGTAATTGGAACAACTTATGGCGAGGGCAATAATCCGGGCACTACTTTCAATGTTCCAGATCTTCGAAAGGCTGTTCCCGTACACCAGGATTAAACTCGAATTGGACGATTGATCATTACGAGCTGTGATTTTAAGTGGGCTACTTGTGACACCAAATGCTTGAAATCATTTCAGGAAAGTTTAGACTTCTCTGCGCTACTGTATTTGGCGGGAGTTAGTAATGACTACGTTTGAAGGGTAAGGATGAAAGTCTCTAACGACGAGTAATAGATATAGAAAGAAGCCTTTGGTGTAATACCAAAGGCTTTCTTTTTTATTTGTCTCACTATGCTATTCACATAATAGAATTTAATTACACAGTAGGAGAAAGTAGTTGGTTAAACTTGACCATTTGCAATTGAATGGATTGAGTTAATAGGGTGCCTTGTGCTGCTATATTTTTTGAAAACTTAGTTCCAAACCTTTTAACCAGCTTCAATACATTCTTCTTATTCATTGGAGTAAGGGTAATCAGCCCATGTCCTTTAGCATGATTCGGATTTGCTTTCATAAAAAATTGGATATCCTCGTCTTTCTCTTCATTGGACCCTATGCTAACGGATGGGTCACTGACAAATATCTTAGATTTAATCACAGTACCTAATTCTTCACAAAATGATTCTGGATAGTGCTTTTGTCCAATATAATTAATTAGTTTTTTGATAGAGTTGGGAGTTTGTTGCTTACGTGAAGGGAAACACACTTCCGCTGGTTTTGCACACACCAAGTATGATTTGTAAGTCAAAGCATCATACCAAAAATAAACATCTGAAAAGATAAGTTCTTTGAAATATTTCATGCAAATTTTTAAGCCTGTCATCGTAAGTAAGGCATTGCCTCTAAATTGTTTTTCAATAACTGTTTGACCAAAGTAGATTAGCATTTTTCTTTTTCCGTCAACTTTAGTTCGGTTTATCTTTATGCCGGTGAATCCAACGATCGTTCCATTATACATATAGATAGCAAATTGATTATTCGTTTCAATTCTTTTCATAAAATCTTCTTTATTTGAATTGTAATATGCTTTATAGATATTCCACATTTCTTCTTTAGTATCAGTCGTGAAATTGTTCGCTTTTAGTTGGATTGAAATTTTCATTGTTGATTATTTTAATGGTGGTTATAAATGGAATAATTTTTCTTTCTAAATACATTACAAAGATGCGGAGTATCGAATCCTTAAACATCCACCATTCAAGGGATTAGATTAATATCCCCATTTATAGGGAGGAAATGAGATGACAGAAAAATCACCTTTCACTATATTAAAATCTATCAATTGTAATACTTATATTACAGCACTTGAAGAAAAGCGTTTCGAGTTTTTTTGTTTTTAAACAAATCATTTTGACCCCATTAAAAATCACAGTTTCATCTCTTCGTTTACCACTTAAAACAAGTTTTAAACAAGTGTCCTCCGTTAGGAATCATGGGGAGAGTATTTGGGTAACGGCTACCAGAGGGAACAAAACTGGATTTGGGGAAGGCTGTCCGAGAGATTATGTTACAGGTGAAAATATTGAGTCTTGTTTAATGTGGGCAGGTTCTAAAAAAGCTAAACTTGAAAAAGAATGTGTAGACCTTCTAGCATTGAAAGAGTTTGAAGCATCGACTGAAGTAGAAATTGATAAAAACCCAGCTGCATGGTGTGGAATTGAGACGGCATTACTCGATCTTTTTGCCAAAGAACAAGTAATTAATGTAGAAAAATTGCTTGGTCTGAGTCCTCCCACAGCATGCTATCAATATTCCGCTATCCTCGGAGATAGTGATCAAAGTAAGTTTCGACAGTTGATTGAGCAGTACTTGAAATGGGGATTTTGGGATTTCAAAATAAAATTGAATGGAGATCTTAAACTTGATCAACAAAAGTTAGAAATTCTTCAAGATTATTGTGATAAAGCAAAGGTAGATAATTATCGAATTCGATTGGATGCCAATAATTTATGGTCAGGAAATACCAGTGCTGCAATTGCACACCTTAGTCAATTGTCCGCCCTTTTGTTAGGAATTGAAGAACCTGTAGAACCAAAGAATCCGTTGGCGCTCCAGAAAATCAGTAATGAACTTAATACTTCCGTGATTTTAGATGAAAGTCTGTGTAACCTATCAGATTTAAAAGCTTATGAGGATCTTCAAGGAAAATATATTGCAAATATCAAAGTATCAAGAGTAGGAGGAGTATTGAGAGGTTTGAAAATGGTAGCGGCTCTGAAAAAGCAAAATTGGCGAATTATCATTGGTGCGCATGTAGGGGAGACCTCCATAATGACGAGAGCTGGGATGTGTTTAGCTCAGGCTGCAGGTGAAAATCTTATCGGTCATGAAGGAGGATTCGGTTTGATTTTACTGGAGAATGAACCTGTAACTCCTAGCCTGATGTTTGGAGCGAAAGGTCAATTAGATTTGTCTAAAAAATATGTACTCCAGACTAAAGATGGGACTCAAGAGTTCCCTATTAAAAGTTGGAATCATGGATGGGGACTTAATTCCAAGCTCTAATTAATGTGCATCCTTTTTTAATGGGTGAATATTATTATAAATAAAAAAGCTATTTTGGATTTGGTATAAAGTCTATTTAAAATTTATCAACCTTCCTTGGCCTATAAAGGAAAACCAAAAAGAAAATGAAATACTTTATATTTTTCTACTCTATATGTTTCTTATCTCCTAATGGTGTAATTCCTGAAGACAAACCACTGAATGAGATAAAAGGCAAAATTACTATGTCAGATTGTCCCAAATCTATATCAGTAGGCTTTGGATATAATAGCGATGGGACAGAAATCATGCATTCAAATGATCCTTTGGCAAAACCCGAAATGAATGTAATTGTTAGTTTGCATCCCTTGGATTTCGAACCTGAATTGATACCTACTAAAGATGCGTACATTTCTCAATCTGAACAAACTTTCATACCTAATGTATTGCCAGTAGTAGTCGGCTCAAAAGTTCATTTTTTAAATGAGGATGAATTTTTTCATAATGTAAAATCATACACTCGAAAATCTAAGTTTAGTATTGGAAGACGGGCTCCAGGGGTTTCCTATAGCGTAAAAATTAAAAAGGTTGGAGTCATAGAACTTAACTGTGAAATTCATGCGCATATGAATGCTAAAATTCTTTCTTTTAACACTCCTTATTTTTGCAGGATTGATAAGGAAGGAAATTATTCAATAAAGGACCTTCCTGATGGAAGGTATAGAGTTGAGTTATTCCATCCGAATTGTGGTAAAGTAACAAAGGAAGTAGAACTCACCGGTGGACTTTTATTTGACTTTGATTTTAGTTTTATCAAGCCAATAAAACCTTAATGATGGACTTAAATATTGGATTATTAAACGCATTCAACAAGGTCAGATATGTCATTTGTATTGGTGCTTTCATTGGACTAGGCATAAGTAACACAACTGCTCAATCCACTTTTTCTTTCAGTGCATTGGCAGATTTTGAATATGCTAAAGCAGGCAGTAAGTCTCATTATTATTATAACGAAATAGATAAAGATGCTATTGATGGCAGTTTCAGTATTGCCCAATTAAACCTAATGGGTCGAGTTAATATTAACAAGCAATGGATTTTGAATGCCAGAGTTTTATTAGAAAGAGACAAAGGGCAAAAGGTGGATAATTTTGCAATTCCACAACTCAATATTCAGTGGGTTTCAAAAAAGCGGAAAGTCGGGATTACAGTAGGAAGTTTTACAAATCCATTTGGTGCTTTCAACCAGAAACAATTATCCACGCAAAGAAATTTTATTGGACTCCCGTTGGCTTATGGCTATTATAACAACATATCGAGTAATATTGGATTTGTAGAAGATATGGGTGATATTGCTAAAATTGCTATTGATGGTGAGGTACAATGGGGGAGCACCAACTTATATTATGGAGGGTATACTACAGGAGCTATGTTTAGCTGGAATATATTTCCTGGAAAAGTCAATTGGAAAATAGCACTTGTCAATGGAGCTTCAAATCTTCAAAAACAACTCTCAGGTCCATTGCAATATGGGGTTATTTCAAGATTAAAAATCCGACCTACTTATTTTTGGGAACAGGGTTTTTCTGTCAGTCATGGCACTTTTTATCAAAGCTCAGAAGTAAGTGATCAATTAGACGAGATTGTGAATTTCAAACAATCAATGTTAGGGATGGATTTTAAATTGGGTAAAGGATATTTTGAGTTTACTGGAGAAGTAATCGGAAGCTTTTATAAAGTGCCACAATTTAATGAGGATGGCTTGGCATTTGAAGTAAATACGATCAATGCTCCTCTTAGCCTGAGCAATTTAGCGGTAAACTTGGATATCAAGTACGAGCTTCCATTTATTCAAGGCAGTTATATCGCATACAGGATAGATCATTTGCGTTATAGCAAATTGGAGAACAGCAGTACACAAAAGTGGGATAATAATGTTCTTCGCCATTCATTTGCTATCGGATACCATATCAATCAATATATATTGACTAGAGCGACGGTATCCACCCAGCAGGTTGATAATAAGGAGTGGGATAAAAAATTAGGCACATTCCGATTGATGTTAACGGCACATTTTTAGGAATAGCTTTATAAAGGAATAAAACCAAAAGCTTGAAGAATACTTTTACTAAATATCTAATACTTTTTCAATTGATTGTTTGTGGCTATTTGCATGGACAGTCTTCGATTTATATTATAGGTGAATTTCCTTCTGTTTTTTCTGCTGTTGAAAACCAAGTAAAGGATGGGGAAATAGATTCAGTTTTGGTGATATGTGATCAAATTCTCAATGGTAATGATGATGAAAATATTAGAGGGATTGCCGTTTTTTATAAGGGACAGGCAGAAGAGTTAAAGCAACAAAACCTACAATTTGAAATCTATTATCAAGATGCCATCAATATTTTCAAAGCGACTAATTTTGAAAAGGGGTTAGCAATGGCCTATTGTAAACTAGCTGATTTCTATTTTTTTCAAAACGACCTTTCAAATGCCAACACGCATTACAACTTGTCAATCAGCTATGCAAAGAAACTAGCGCTTCATCAAGTTATAATAGATGCGTATGAAAAAAAAGCAGCTATCTCAACATTTAAGCAAGACCCAGAGTCTTCTATTGAGTTTTTGAAAACAGCACTTTTTTCAGCTGACCTAGAAAACTATCAAGAGCAAAATAAAGACATTCTAAACCAAATTGCCACTACTTATCACTCGATTGGAGGACTAGATTCTGCAATATTTTATTTTCAAAGAGGGCTTCGATTGAAAGATAAGATGGAAGATGCCGATGGCCTGGTAAGTGATTTAGTAGCACTGGGAAATTTGTATCGAGAGCGCGGAGATTATGAAGAGGCACAACGGCATTTGATGGATGCCTTGGAAATAGCGGAAACGGAAAAAGATACATTTTCTATATCTACTATTTATTCTGAACTTGGGGATATCTATACAGCTCAAAATATGTGGGATGTTGCAGAAGAATATTACAGTAAAGCAATGATTTTAGCGAGATTGAAAAACAGTCGATTTGCGGAAGCAGGGTGTTATAAGAAAATGGGCTACATTTATCAACAACAAAAGAAAGACAGTGCTGCGATAGAAAGTTATGAAGCTGCATTGAAAATTTACAGTCAACTCAATAATAAAATAAATGAGGCTGATATCATAATGAGTTTAAGCCAAGTTTATAAAGGAGGAAATCAATTTGCAAAAGCAAAACAAATTTTACTAGAAGCATTGCAATCTAGAAATAAGTCGCAGGACTTGTTGAGTATATTGTCAATAAAAATGTCCTTGGCAGAGATTGAAGTGAATCAAGGCTTTCCACATAAAGGGATTGCATATGCTGAAGAGTGTTTGCCTTCGTATCAAGCGATGGATGATAAAGAGGGGTTGAGGGATGTGTATGCATTGTTGTCAGATGCCTATGCAAAGAAAGGTGATTTCAAAAGCGCCTATAAAGTGTATCTTAACTATAGTGAGGTGAATGATAGTTTGACCTCTATCGATCGGGCAAAAGCAATCAAAAAGTACGACCTGTTATATTCAACTGAAAAGAAGGATAAAGAAATCGCACAACAAAAAGTAGAAATAGAAAAACAGAAAGTTGATATTCAACGCAGAAACAACCAGCTTTTGATGTTGGGGGGAGGGCTAGCTTTGATTGGTTTGTTTGCATCGTTTTTAATTTTCGTCAATCGCAAAAACAAACAGCTCAATAAACAAAAGATTGAGGTTTTAAAAAAAGAACAAGAAACGGAGGGTTTGAAATCATTTATTGATGGGGAAGAAAAAGAACGTAAACGAATAGCTAGAGAATTGCACGATGGTTTGGGAGCTGTGCTCGCAACGGTAAAAATGCAGATCAGCAGTATTCAGCATAAAGTTCCTGAAATTCAATCCATGGAAACGTTTCAAAAAGCGGAATCTTTAATCGATAATGCTTGCAGAACGGTACGTGAGATATCGCATAATTTGATGCCTCAAGTTTTAGAACAAGAAGGACTTGAATTTGCACTAGAAGAATTATGTCAAACATTCTCCAACCAGAATGGTATCCCATTTGAATTTAATTATTTTGGGAAGGAGCAAAACCTGACTCAAGAAATTAAAACTACCGTTTTTCGGATTGCCCAAGAGTTGCTTAAAAACATTATCAAGCATGCAGAAGCAAAAGAAGTCATCGTGCAATTGACAATTGAAGAAGATGAAATCATCTTGATAGTAGAAGATGATGGGAAAGGCTTTGATGTTGCTGGACAATACAAGGGGATTGGATTACAAAATATACGCTCACGAACAACCTACTTTAACGGAACGGTAGAAATTGAATCTACTCCTGGCAAGGGCAGCACATTTACAATTCTTTTACCTATTGAGAAAAACATAAAAGGCAATTTATGATAAACATATTGTTAGTGGATGACCACCAAATTATTATCGATGGACTTCGCGGTCTGTTAGAAGGAGATGAACAAATTGGTAATTTGTATGAAGCGCAAAATGGAGCACAAACCATGGAGGTAACAAAAGCAGAATCAATTGACCTTATATTGCTAGATATTAATTTGCCAGATAAAAGTGGCTTTGATATTTGTCAGGAATTGAAATCTGAGGAGAATTGTCCTAAAATCATTGCATTGACCATGCATGGAAATGCGGGATATATCAATAAAATGATTAAATGTGGAGTAGATGGTTATCTTTTAAAAAATACTGGAAGGGAAGAATTGATTCAAGCGATTCAAGCGGTGATGGCTGGCGATCGATATTTTAGTCGTGAAGTTACTGATCTGCTTGTTGCGGGAATCCATGAACCCAAAAAACCAAAAACATCTGACTTTATCCAAAAATTGACACGAAGAGAAAAAGAAATACTCCAATTGATCATTGATGAATTGACGACGGACGAAATTGCCGCTCGACTTTTTATCTCTTCATCAACTGTAATTACCCATCGTAAAAGTTTGTTGCGGAAATTAAACGCTAAAAATGTTGCAGGCCTGGTGAAAAAGGCATTTGAATTTGGTCTGCTAGACGAATAAACATTTTTTGATTATAGACCTACGAAAAGGGCTGTTTAGTAATTCTAGACAGCCCTTTTTGTTTCTCCCCATTTATGGGGATATAATACGAACCCTAATAAAGGTGGAGGAATAGGAGGCTTTTAACCCGCATCTTTGAATTGTAATTAGAACGAAAGGGTAGAAGCCGAAAACCAAAAAGAGTAGGCAATTAAAACAAAAAAAATATTTATTATGAAAAATTTAATCAGAACTTCAACTCTCTTATTATTAGTATTAACTATCACTACTACTAGCTAAGCTCAAAGAGCGAAAAATAACACTAGAGACCACAGAATAGTGATAGATCACAGAGTGCCGACACGACCAGGTACGACAACAAGACCCACCACTACACCTAGGCCAGCAAATAAATATCCTGGAAGATATGATTTGCCAGATTCTTACCGACCTCAATTTGAGCAAGTAGCAGTATGGAGTCTTCAACTTATAGTGAAAACAAGTAGAATCAAGAACGCTGATTCAGATAGTAAATTACAAGTTCAATTTCGCAGTAATGAAAGCAGCAAATATTACCTCAATAACGGTGGAAATGATCGCGAGAAAGGGAATACAGATATCTATGAGATTCTTGATCCGAATATCAGAACAATAGGGGACATTCAATTCATGAGATTTATGATCTTAGGAAAAGACAAATGGTGTGTAGAAAAAATAGAATTGATAGTAAATGGTTCACCAATACCTGTTTTTGAAAAAGTATATCCAGGGGGAAGATGTGTCGATACCAATTCTGGATCAGGACCAAACCTACATATCAGAGGAACAGTCTTAAGAAATTCACCAACATGGAAGCATTCGAAGAACAACAAAGCGATATGGTTACCACCTTCAATTATCAAGCGAGCGACTTTAGAAAAAATGGTCGAATCTTATGTAGGACATATGATGTATTCAGATCCCAACATGAAAAATAAAGATTTAACTTACGGATACTTACATGGTAAAAAGCATGTAGAAGCAACAAAGAAAGCTACAAACAAACTTCACTTTGACCTTGATTTGAAATCTCATTATGGAATTGATATTGAAGTAGATGTAGATTTTGATCTAGTGATTGCATGTAAGAACAATAAATTATCTCTTAGCGCAGAATCAGTAAAAGCAGAGGCAGACATTCCAATCCTCAGTTCGATCTTAGATGTTTTCGGTTCAAGTCTCCATAAAATGAACATGGGTAACTTTAGCTTCGGCAATGCAAACCTTCCATTTTGTCCAAGAGTAAAAGTAACGAATGCTGGAGATGTAACTTTGAGTCTGTAGGGTATCCAATTTATGTGCAAGCGTAAGGGTAAATTAAAAAAGGGAAGGTGATATTCTAACAAAATATCACCTTCCCTTTTTAGTATAGAAAGCTTTTTGGTTTCAATGAGCAGTTCTACATGTAACATTCTCCGGAGGTTTCTTTCAATAAGGCAGTAGCAAAAAAATAGTTTTCTATAATATCTATGATATTACTGTTGCTGACATACTAAACGAGTTGAAGAGCGTTCTCCTTAAAAAGTTTTCAGATAAGGAAGAGTTGAAAGAAACGGAAACACACATTATTCCATTCTCAGATCAATTCATTGACGATACCCATAAGAACAAAAGGAGGAAAGTTGACGGAACCAGTTATAAGCATGCATCAATCGTATGTTTTCAAACTTGCGCAATACCATTTCATGATTTCAGGTGGATATCAGAAAAAACCTACAATGGCAATCAATTAACTAAAAGCTGTATTCTAGCTTTGTTCAATGGCATGAGAAAAATGCGAATTCAATAAACTATACGGGACGTCATATAAAAGACTTGAAGACTATTATAAGAATAGCCTTCGAGGAAGGGGTTCATACAAACCAAGAATATAGAAAAATATATTTTTCTGTACAAAAGGGGGTAAACAAAAAAAGTCCATTATCCATGACTGAACTTCAGAGGCTATCTGATTTAGACTTGTCTTCTGACTATCACCTTAATCTATCTAAATCTATATTTTTATTGGGTTCTTTTTTGGGGTTGCGTATCTCAGATTTGAAGAGAATTGAGCCAAAAATGATGTCGAATACCGGAAATGGAAAATTTCTACGTATAAAAAATGTAAAAACATCTAGAGAGGTTATCATTCCAATAAAAAACAAATGTGATATTATACTTGAACGTTATTCATATAAATTACCAAAATTTACTGAACAGGTGGTCAATAGGCATTTAAAAATTGTAGCGAAAATGATGGGTCTAAGTAAAGAAAGACAACAGAAGTAGTCCATTCACTACTCTCGCGAAATATTCGCGAAACTGTCATTTTCATTAGGTATACCATCGTTAATGATTATACAAATAACAGGTCATACCAGTGAACAGAATTTTCTAAGATATATAAATATCTCCCAAGAGGAGGCGGTAGAAGAATTTAGGAAACATAAGTTTTTTCATGAAGAAATGGATGTCATTGTGATTTGTAAGTAGGCTATAGTATCAATTCCACCCACCCATCCCATTATATGCTTAGACTTAAATACCGGCGGCCAATCGCCTAGAATGCCCACATACTTTATATTTTAGGGCACATTCGGGATGGGTGGGAAGCACAATAAACAAAAAAAGCCCAGCATTTCTGCTGAGCTTCTAGTGGGCGATGAGGGACTCGAACCCCCGACCCCCTGGGTGTAAACCAGGTGCTCTGAACCAACTGAGCTAATCACCCTAATTTTTTTATTCGCCCTTCATTAAAAGCGAGTGCAAATGTAATAATTTGTAATTAAAACGCAAGGAATAAATAATATATTTTCAACTTATTTTCATTTCTATTTTGGTCGCTTGTATATAGGTACCATACTGCAAGGTTCTCCAAACATTATACTCAATGTAATAGGTTTTAATCTTCTTGTAAGCGATTGATATGCGCCAGCTGGGACTGGCTTATTACTGCAACCCTTTATGACAATTCTTTTCTCTGCATAAGAAGAAAGATCAAGATCTTCAATAAGAGTTTGATAGTGATGATTTAAATAAGCTTCTTGATTACCTGCATATGTTTCTTTCGCATAGACTTCAGCATGGGAAGCTACAAGCATATATGCCCAGAGAGGAATTATGGCATCGTTGCTACAATAAATAAGTAGTATTTTATCTTGATATGCATTCCAATCAATTTCTTTCAGTGACTGACGAAAATCTTTTTCTTTCAAAATCAGCTCCATATACAAGAAATCTTTTAAATCAAACTGTACGAATTCTGATTCAGGATAATATTGTTCTAGGTTAATAGTGATGATTCCACTATTTGCGACTCTATTTACTAATGTTTCTGCCATAATACCGTAGTAACAAGATGAGATTGTGTTTTGTTAAAAGTTGCAACAAAAATAGATAAAATGCCGTGCCTTAGCTATAGTCTTGAGAACTGAAAATAAATTAACTTTGACGTATAATTGAAAACAAATGGACTTTAAAAATTTACTCAACGATTATTCGCTAGAAGCTATCGACATCAGTCAGTTTTTACTCAATGCACTTATTGGAGCTTTACTTTCTTGGTTGGTCTCTTTGTATTATAAGAGATATGGGAGTAGTGTTAGTAATAGGAGTCAATTTGCTGATAATTTCATTCTTTTAGCATTGACCACTATGTTGATTATTACAATTGTAAAATCTTCCATAGCTTTATCATTGGGATTAGTAGGTGCATTGTCTATTGTTAGATTTAGAGCAGCAATTAAAGAGCCTGAAGAACTAATTTATCTATTCTTAGTAATTGCTATTGGATTAGGTATGGGAGCTGATCAAGCAGCCATTACAATTGTGGCCTTTGTTCTCATTATGAGCATACTAATAATAAAAAGCAAGGTATCAGGTAAATCTGGAAATATGCGTAGAAACCAAATGCAACTTGCCATCACCACGGATCCTATAGATGTGGAAAGTGTAAATACTGTTTTATCTGAAAACATAAAGATTGTTGACTTAAAACGGATGAGTCAAAATAAAGAAAAAGTGTATTTGTCTTATGCTCTTGAGTCTGAAAGTTTCGATAATCTAATTGCAGTTAAGGATCAATTGTTGGCTTTGTCACCAAGTATGGAAATATCATTTGTAGACAATAGTAATGTTGCAGGATGATAAGAATCCTAATTTGTTTTTTGCTTTTTAATACGGTTGATCTTTATGCGCAATCTGCGGAAAGGGTAGAGAGTGAGTACAAATTGGGTATACCAAACGATGAAGCAGGGGTTCTGTGGAAATATTTACAAAGTGATGGGTTTTTATCAAAATTGAGATCGGAATATGACCTTATAACAGAAGTTTCAATAGAGGACTTTGTAGATGTATATTATGATGATGAAAAATCAAGTCTTTACAAACAAAAAGTAGGGTTGCGATATAGATCTCGATATATTCAGGATACTCTGAATAAGCGAATAATCCAGTTGAAGACACCCTTATTGGAGGATGGTGTAGCTAGAACTGAGACAAAATATGAAATTAAAAAATCAAAGGATAAAAACGATATATATGCAAGACATAAATTGCTTAGATATTTAAAGAAGAAGGATAGAGGAAATTTAAATTACCAGTTAGCTAAATTTGACTCTGAATCATTAAAGATGAAACCAGCAGTAATGCTGAGGCAAATGAGAAGTAGAATTTATATAACTGATAGCATTGCTTCTTTGGCTACAATCACGCTAGACGAAGTGACAAACTTGAAATTTCCGTTTCAACGATATACTGAAATGGAATTGGAGTTAAATGAGATTCGGTACACAAACAGTGATGAAGAAGGAAAGAAAAAAATGGAGAGGTTCAATGAGAAATTGAGGAATGGACTTTTGGTCTCTTTTCCTTCGTTGTATCAGGATCAAACTCCAAAATATAATAAAATGAAGCAGATCATTGACGCAAGTTGGTTATCTAAATTATATAAATATAGAATGTGGATCATCTTATCATTTTTGGTGAGCATCGCATCCTATCTATTGTTATTTAGAAAATGAGAATATCGAAGCAACAAAACAAAAGGAGTTATAGGAAGGTGATCATAAGGTTATTAGGGCTGGCTATTGTTTCAGCCTTGGTAATATTGGGCTATAAAATATTACCGAAATCGATAAATACTAATTCAGATTATTATTGTGATGCCGAGTTATACACGGAAGGTACATTCAAATCTAACGGGGAGATCTTCACGACCAACTGCTTTCAAGACACAAAAGAATATGTAGGTGGAAAAGCATCTTGTAGGTGTGAAGACGATAAGAGATACGGTCCAACATTATCACTAAATGGTCTTAACCCAGGAGACTCTGTATTTGTAAGTGTTCAAGTTAAATCCACAAAAAACTCCAAGTCAAAGCTTGTTTTTTCAAGCGACAAGAATCACTACCATCAAGTGGTAATTTCTAAAGGAGGTGATACAGAATGGAAAAAATACAGTTCGTATTACATTATTCCTGAAGATGCTGGAAGTGCAATATGGAAAATATATCCATCCATGTTTGAAGGTGACGGACCAGCATATTTCGATGATTTTAGAGTTGATTTTGAAGGCGCTAACAATGAAGTGACACCGAACACAGACTATCCTATAATGGAGCTTCAAATTAATGAACTTAACTTCAGAAAAATTGCAGAAAAAAGAAAGGAAGCGAAAAGAGTGGGTCTGTTATTTTCGTCGAAGGAGGACTTAGTCGACGCAAATCTTAAGGTAGATAAAAGAGAATATAGTTGTCTCGCTCGATTGAAAGGCGACTTATTGGATCACCTAAGGTCAGATAAGTGGTCATTTCGTATTATGCTGGATGGAAACGAGACTTGGCGCGGGATGAATATTTTTTCAATCCACAATAGTAAAGCTAGATCACATTTAGCGGAATGGACGATGCATCAGCTAATGAGAACAGAAGGAATAATATCGCCAAAATACGATTTTATGCAATTTATTTTGAACCGCAAAACTATAGGTATATACGGGTATGAGCAACATTTTGACAATCATTTTCTAATAGATAATAAAAAACTCATAAGCCCAATAATTAGGCACAACGATGATGGTTATTGGGATAATGTATTAGGCAAACTAAAAGACTATGAGTGGGCAGAGTCATCACAGTTAGAGCTGTTCAATAAAGAAAATGAAGGCGACCAACAGTTTATGAAATTGTATCATTATGGCCACAGTCAGTTAAATGACTACTTGGATGGGAGAAAAGAAGCGGAAGATGTTTTTGAACTAGACAAAATGGCGAAGTATTATGCCCTAATGGAGATAGGCCACGGGCTGCACGCTCAGTTGATGACAAATATTAGATTTTATGTTGACCCAAGTACATCTCTATTAGAACCAATTGGTTATGACTTCTTTGGAGACCACATGCCTAATGTAAACGAATACTGGAGGCCAATAGGACAATGGGAGAATGGTGAAAATGTAATTGAACGGTCCAGAGACGGATATGCATATATGCGAAGACTTTTTGGTGATCTTAAATTTTATGCGCGCTATATGAAGCATCTAGAAAGGTATTCCTCAGATAGTTATATCGATGCAAAACTAGGTGAATTTGATCAACAATTAAAAAGTAGGAACGACTTCATAAACACTGATCCAGAATATGCAAGGTATACATACGATCTAAAACATCAATTTCGAAAAGCTGGGTATACTCGGGCAAAATTATATCCGTTGCCCAATGTTTCTCTCAAATCATATCGATCTTCAGATAGGACAGATGTGTATCTACAGGGATTCCATTACTTCCCTCTGAAGGTGATAGGATATAAAACGAATAAGAAAACAGAATATCTAAAAGAGCCTATTTTAATTAATGCATATTCACCAGATTCTCCAGTTGTATCTCATAGACTAAAGACAAAGAGCAAATCAACGATTATAGTATATCAAACCTTAGGATTAGACTCTATTTTTTATCACGAAATAAATAATGATATTGTCCCAGAAATCAATATACCAACCCAGAACTCCGTTTTTGTGTCTATTTCTAAACATCCAGATATAAAAACAACAGGAGCTTCACATATAGTAAAAGCAACTAGACTGGTTATTGATAGGCCCTATATCATAGATAAACATGAAGATTTAGCTATATCAAAAGGAACGCAAGTAGAATTCAAAAAAGGAGGATCACTTACTGTTCATGGACAGATATTGTCTTTAGGTACAGCAGGGGAACCAATTATGTTTGCTGGAAATAGATCTGTGGGTCAAGGCATCCTAATTTCTAAAAATAGAAGAGAAAGTCGATTTTCCCACTGTTCCTTTTCAGGAATGGGAAGCTATAGTGCTGGGACAGTAAAGTTATCAGCAACAGTACATGTGGATGAAGCAAATGTAAAATTTGTGAACTGCCTATGGAACAATAATAATGCGCAAATAGATTTGATGTTAAGCAATGCGGAATATCAATTGACAAATACTATTTTTCAAAATAATGCGGGCAATGCTATTAGATCTATATTTTCACAAGGAAATATAACCAAAGTGATTGTAAATAATTATGGAGGTAGTGGGTTAATTCAGATAGGGGGACGAACAATCATAAAGGACTATACTGCCACTAATTTGCTTGGGTGGGCGTTAGATTTTGACCTTTTAGCAATGTCAAATATAACCAACTATTCAACGGAAAAAGGAGTGCATTCATTAAGAGCAAAAGGGAGCAGTGAAGTGGTTATCAAAGAATACAAAGGCAAAGTTAGTAAAAGGGATATAGAAGTAACGGGCAGTGAAAAACCAGAAACAAGAGTAATAATCTCAAATGCAAAGGAGGCCGAAAAGTTAATGTATATAGTAGAACCAGGTGCTTTATTGAAGATTAACGGGTTAGAAAAGAAGACAAAATGATGCGATATGAACGAAAATATCGGATCGAAAATCAACATTATCTCCAAGTATTGCAAGAGATAATGAGTATCAATGGAGCATTTTACTCTGCCTACCCCGATAGATGGGTCAATAGTATCTACTTAGATAATATGAATTACGGAGCACTGCGAGAAAACCTTTCTGGTGTGTCTAATAGGAGTAAATACAGATTGAGATGGTATGGTGAAAATTTTCAGAATATTCATAACCCTATTCTGGAGGAGAAAGTAAAAACGAACTTGCTTGGATACAAGAATCTCCAAAAACTGGACTCAACTACCTTAAGTGGCCAAAACTTAAGACAAAGTCTTGATATAGCTTTGCTACAGAATTTGGGCTTAGAACCAGTAGTGATGGTAAGATATATAAGAACATATCTAGAATCCTTTGATCGAAGAGTAAGAATAACAATTGATAGAGATCTTCAATATAGAGGTATGAACAACTATGTGATTGATCCGTTTTCAGATAGTGATGAAGCGCTTATTTTAGAAATAAAATACGACCAAGATATCGAGGAAGACATCCAAGACATCTTACAATCCGTGAAATATAGGTTAACAAAAAACTCTAAGTTTGTATCAGCAATGATGGGATATTGGGGTTAGTACCCAAAGTGCTTCAGCTGTCGATCATCATCTCTCCACCCTTCTCTAACTTTGACATTCATTTGCACAAAGACAGGATGTCCGACGAATTCTTCGATTTTTATTCTAGAATCTGTACCTAACTTTTTAATTGCGGAGCCTGCCTTACCTATTAAAATACCTTTCTGAGTTTTACGAGACACATAGATGGTACCATAAATGTGTGCAAATGGCTTCCCATTCTTTTCGGAATCTTTGTATTCGTCAATTATTACTTCACAAGAGTAAGGAACTTCTTGTTTGTATTGAGTAAGGATGCACTCTCTTACGATCTCACTTATAAAGAACCTGACATTTTTATCACTTAGTTGATCTTTAGGGTAGTAAGCGGGTCCTTCTTTAAGTTCAGATAAAATGGAAGTCATCAGTTCATCTAAGCCAGTTTTATTAAGTGCTGATATTTCAAATACTTTGTCGAATGATAAGAGGTCAGACCACTTCGTTTTGAGGGTAGCCAATTTGTCATCTTTATCGAGATCAATTTTATTTATGATGAGATATTTCGGCACGTCTGTTTTTCGTAGCAGTTTGATTACTTTTTCATCTCCTTCATAATCCTCAAACAGATCCAGAACAAATAGTAACACGTCAGCATCTTCGAAACTAGAGTAGGCAAACCTATTCATACTTTCGTGCATACCATATGATGGGTCCTCAATTAAGCCCGGGGTATCAGAGAAGACTATTTGCGTATCATCATCGTTAAATATACCAAGAATTCTATGTCGAGTAGTCTGTGGTTTGCTAGTAATGATTGACATCTTTTCCCCCAATAGACTATTCATCAAAGTAGATTTGCCTACGTTTGGTTTTCCAATTATGTTAATAAATCCTGACTTATGCATATTATTTAGTATCTGAGTTGTTTGGTTGCTCTACTCATGTTGTCTAGTACATGTGCAATAGCTAGTTCTGGAGCTTTGTGCCGCCAATTAATATTATTATAACTTGGACCTAGATTGACATAGTATTGAAGTCGGCTTTGTTCCATCTCTTGAAGTACATGATCTTGTACGTTTACAAAAGTAGTCCAGCCACCATCTTCAGATGCATCATCGTACCATTCTTCATAGTAACTGTCATCATCACCATGGAAGTTCAATACATTGTCGCAGAATAGAATAAATTTGTTAATATTCCTTCGAAGAAGGGGGTCAATGACCTCCCGCTTTAGAAACATAATATCATTTCCAATACCATCATTCCATTCTCCAATGAGTTCTATCATGGCTAACCCATCATTGTAATCGACAAAAAGTACTTTGGTATACAGGGTAAGGGATCCGAAATCATCCCATTGTGGGTGTATGAAATAGTTGTAAACTTTTTTGGTATAAGTAAATTCATCGTAGACTTTGCCATAGAATGGTGAATCTTTATCTTCTGCGGCATTGTAATATTCACTCCACTTATAGTATGGTTCTATATCATGCATAATTTTAGTATTATCTGACAGATGGTCAAATTATGCAAATGAAGCAAGAAGAGTCTTAGCCTTTTTGTCTCCCATTTTAGCGGCATCTTTGATATCTTTAATATATCCATTTTTGCCCGCTTCTTTTTTGGCGAGACCTCTCATTCTTAATATTTCGCCCTCATTAATGTCTGATTTAGGCTGTTGAGGCACTTGCAAAGCCTTATTAAGTTGCACAAGTGCTTCATTATATTCTCCTTTCTTAATCAGGATGCTTCCATAATGAAATAAAGACCAACGAATATATTTGTTGTTGATATCATCTTTGCCGAACTTCCTGTTAGAATATAGTTTGAGATCAAACTCTGCGAGATCGTATTGTTTGAGCTTTAGATGGCATTCAGCTTTCAGCTTTCTAGCTTTCCAGTAAATCGGTTGAAGCGCAATAGACTTTTTTAATGTCTGATTGAAATCCTCGATAGCTAATTGCCAGTCTTTGTTAAGAAGGTGAACCCTTGCTCTGCCAAAATATGTTGAGGGGATTGTAGGGTCTATTCCTATTGCTTTTGTATAATCTCTTGCGGCATCATGATAATTTTTCATTCTGAAACAGACCTTAGCACGTCTTTCGTATGCTTGAGCATGTCTATCATATTTCTCAATCGCTTTATTTAGAAAAGAGATCGCTTCTTCTTCTTTTCCTTTTTCTTTTACTAGCCTTCTACCTTTCAGAAAGGATTGAACAGCGGCTTTGTCACTTGTCGGTTCCATTAGGTTGTAGTGCATAATCTTGCCACTTTCTGACATCCAAGCACGTATCGAACCCGTAACGGCAAATTGAGAACAATAGCTTAAAAGACTAATTGTGTTTTTATAAACTTTCTCCGATATCTGACCAACATACCTAGGTATTTCCATCGTAAGCTTAGCTTCATCAAAAAGTTCTTCGGCAGTAAAAATCACTTGATTTTTGTGATATTGTTCTGCTCTTTGAACAAACATTTTATGAACTTTTTCAAAACTTTTAGCGGTGCCAAATTCTAATCTACCTTGCACTATTGTCTTAAAATATATCTTTTGAAATTCCTGATCCATATCTCTTCAATTGAGAAAATTATGCCTAAAATGTTATTAAAAAACCTTTCTGAGGATGTGTTTATTTTACTAAAAGTATAACTCATTGACAATTGCACAATTAGACATAAAATAAGAAAGCAAAATTAGACTAAAATAAATAAAAAAATAATTTTTAGAGACCGTAGTTTGAAAGAAAACGTAGTTCTTTCAAAAGATGCTAATAAAAGGATAACACACGAATCGTAAAGAAATAAAATTTTTATTATTCCGAAAGCAATACACATCAGAAAGATACGCATTACATAAAGTCATAATCTTATTATAATGAAGTTATTGTTTATGGTGTCAACACTATAAATATACTTAAAAACACTGAATATCAAAGCAATAGGTCATTTATGAATTAAAAGGAGATATATTATTATTTCTAGTTTTCTGTCTTTTAGAAGAACCGAAAGGGACAGTAGTTGAGAGGTTAGGAATGATATAGAAGTTATTAGAGAAGATAATTCCAAACAGTAAGGAAATATTATTTTTCAGCGTAAACTCTATCAGAGATGTGCCAATTAAACAACCGTGTAGTATATAAGCCATCTGTCACTAATATGACTTTGGGCGATAGTGTAACTTTGAAGTTCAACATGACAACGAAGCTCTGTTGTTATCACCTACATTCTTGAGAAAGGGTGGGAGTAAGAGTGAAATTAGTACGTAGCACTGCAGTTGTAGTTGGAACGGAGTTAGGAGTAAACCACCCTCAACTTCAAATAGCGCTTTTGTAGAGTGCCAATGAGCATGTTATATGACACTGCTCCGCTGTACCTTGATGAATTACTAGGCTATCATTTACGATAGTGATGAAGTCTGCTGATATGGTTTATGTGGCAGATAAAATTTTTCTTGTCAACTGTTTTTCTTGTAACAATCTCGTGATTAGAAGATTGGCCACTGTAAAAGATGAGAAACTAAATTGAATTATAATAAGTAGAAATCTAATTTTTGTAATTAGAAATGTTGATTCGATCTAAACAGAAACACGATTAATACCTTCCAAAAATGGCACAAAACGAAATTCCCCGAAATCTTCCTTTTCATAACGGTCATCAGTGTGTTTTGTTATTCTTATCATACGTTGGACCTCTCCTTCCCCC